>CBINHE010000010.1:0-65657 GCA_966250375.1 uncultured Oxalobacteraceae bacterium | reverse complement strand
ATCGCGAGCAACAGTGGCGGTGCGCAAGCGCTGGAGGCGGTCATCGACAAATGGGCCAAGCTGCATGACCAGTTGGGCTTGTCGAAGGACCAGATCGTCAAAATCGCGAGCAACAGTGGCGGTGCGCAAGCGCTGGAGGCGGTCATCGACAAATGGGACAAGCTGCATGACCAGTTGGGCTTGACCAAGGACCAGATCGTCAAAATCGCCGGCTACAAGGCCGGTGCGAATGGAACGCTGGAAGCCGTCGCCACCCGGCCCTGGAAAGACATCTTGACCAACACGGAATTGACAACGCTGGTGACGGGGACCAACGCCGGCTCGGTCGCCCTCGACTGGTTCCTGACGTATCAGGAACACCTGAAAAAAAGCATTCCCAACTCCAAAATCATCCAGATAGCGGCCAGAGGCACCAAGGCAGTCAAGGATAAGGCATTAAAACAGGCCGGGGTGGAGATCGATGCCGCGTCTTCCTCGCGCGGCAAGCGCAGCGCTGCCGCCCCCGTCGCCCCCCGGCAAAAGAAGATCAAGACCGAACTGCAACCCCCGGTACCTTTCCGCTCCAATTTCTCCGCCCCGATCAACGACATGGAGATCGAGCGGATCAACACGGTGCAGGCATTGCATACCCCGTTCACCCTCTATCCGATGATCGATCTGACGATGGCAGAGGGGCTGGACATCGGGGTGATGGATTTTTACCGTGTGCGTCACACCAATGACGCCACGCTCGTCACTGGCAAGCAAACCTACGATCCGCAACTCGACCGGATGTTTCCGATCCGTGACCCCGCCAATCCGGCGCGGGTCCATCCGGATTATGCCGACCCGGACGACCCGGCGCGCTGCGCAAGAGAGGTGCGCCTCAATGACGTGAAATTCCTGAAAGGCGGGATGAGAACAACGAAATGGGGAGCCCGGCTGCCAGTGAAGGAGATGACCGAAGACACGCTGTGGCAGATGCTGAACGCCCACTCCGGCAACGATCACCCTTACGCCATGCAGACGGCATTCATCGAGTCGATCAAGCGCTCGTGCCGGCAAGAACTGGAAGCGGGCATCAAGGGCGAGGCGCCGCCCTCGAGCTCCAGAGTGAAGATCGGCCTGGTGACAGCGGAACAATGCGACAACCCTGGCGAAGCGCAAGCGCTGGCAGGGCAGTACGGCGGGGTGCCGGCCTCCTATGATAAGAACCGGCAGCCCAGCCTGAGAAACGGCAGGATCGTGTGCCTGTTTGCGGGAGCGCGGCTGGAGACGGAAGCAGAGATGGCCGCCTATTTCGGGCTGCTGGGGCCGGAGCAGGCCAATCAGGCGCAACACGATTATTCGGCGCAGGTCAGAAAGCACGGCACCCGCAAGCGGGTGGACTGGGCGCCGTACGGAGGCGGGAACATGGGGCAGTATTTCAACGCGTCGTTCAAGGCGGACGGCACGGTCGATGCGGAGCGGTGCAATGCCTGCTTCATGCCGGTGACGTTCGAACTGAGCACCCGGGATGGCGGCAAGCGGCGGGAAACGATGATGGCGGTGATCCAGTACCGGGCGATAGAAGAAGGCAAGCAGATCAAGCTCGACTATGGCGACAAGTACCGGCTGCAGCCCGGTGAAGCGGCCCCCATGCACAGCGATGCGGCGTAACGGCAGCAGGCAGCGATGAGTTTGAGCCGAACCAGGCTCTGTTGACGTTTTGCTGTCGGTAAAATTGGGGGAGGCTTTGCGCAGTTGTGATACTGCTCGAAACACCTCCACGTGCCGTACCTCCGGCAGGCCGAGAAGATCAAAACGGGCACGGTAGGCGGTGGGGTCGGTGAAGATCAGCGAGAGATCTTCGCGCTGGGCCATGCCGAACTGGAGGTTGACCATGTAGCTCACCGTGTCTTGCTGGAACAGACCGGTAAGGATGATGCCGCACGCCATTGCGATGCCCAGCACGGTGAGCATGGATTTCAGCATCTGGCGCTGGATGTGGCGGATGATCATGAGCGTGGGTTGCGACAGCCAGCGCTTGAGGCCCAATTTTTCCACCCATGTCTCGCGATAGCTGGCAGGCGGCTCGGGACGCATCGCCTGCGCCGGACGCAAGGTGGCAGCTCGCCATACCGCAAACACAGTCCCGGCCTCCGGCTGCCAAGAGGCTGGCCGCCGCAGCTTCCATCACGGTCTTGGGGGGGCAGGGCAAATTGCAAATAAGGGAAGTGATAGAGCGCCATGTAGATGCCAGAGAGCACCTTGCCCAGTCACATCCCCAGCGCGGTGCCACCAACGACACCCAGTCCAACAATCACCGAGACCATCTTCAGGTAATGCCACAGCATGGCGAGATTGCTGTAGTCAAAGGCCTTGAGCGTGGCCACCTGTTCGCGTTGCATCGCCACCAGCCGCCCGATCACCACATTGAGCAGAAAGGCGGCGATGCCCATGAACATCATGGGGAACAGGCTGGACAAGGTGCCGAGCTGCTGCAGTTCCTGATTCAGAAACCGGTGCGAGAGCTGGTCCTTGTGCGTGTAGGCGCCCAATCCTCCATATGGCTTGAGCAACTCGTCAATGCGGTCGATGTGGTTTGACTATCTGCATTCGGATGCAGGCCCAGGGTCAAGTCGTTGAACGCGCCTTGCATGTCGTAAGCCTGACCGAGGGCACGCCGCGCCATCCACATCACGCCGTAACGCTTGTAATCGGGAAATGCCGAACCGGGACGCATCTGCTGGATAAATTCCGGCGACAGCGCGGTGCCCACCACGGTCAGCGCCTGACGCCGCCTATTGAGGATGGCGTAAAAGCGATCACCCAGTTGCAACGCATGCGCTTGTGCAAACGGCGTGCTTACCACCACCTCGTCCGCCGGCTCCGGCTCCGGCACCGGCAGTCGTCTCTCGCGCAGATGCAATGCATTCAGGCCGTGCCGACCGTTGTCCGATACCGATACCATCAAGACCGTCACCGGCTCGGCGAACGTCGGCATGTCGAGGCGCACCTGCGCCCTTACTCGCGTCTCCACCTAGTTCACACCGGCAATGGCCTGCACGCGCTGTCGCAGTGACTCCGGTGCCCGCTTCAGGGTGACGAACACATCGGCGAAACGGTAGTCGCGGTAATAGCGGTCCTGGGTCACGCGCAACGCCCCTAGTACTGCCTTCCGGCAAATCCTCCGTCAGTAAATCGCGCCTTTTTCCGCTTGGCGGCGTTGCTCGTCGTTGCATAGCTCGCTATGCGGCCTCCTCGCGCCTTGCCAATCGAAAAAATCCATCGATTTCCTTTGACGGAGGATTTGCCGGAGGCGGTACTAGCGTGCTGAGGAACATGATGTAGGTGCCGACACCGCACATCACTACCAAGGCGATCGCCAACGCCTGGCTTTCATTTGCCCCAGGTTACGCCAGAGTTTGCGGTCGAGTGCGTTCACCAGTGCAGCTCCGCCGCAGCTTTCTTGTTCTCGGCGACGTTTTCACGTGCGGTGAGGCTAGGGATGATGTTGTAGAACTGAAATACAAAGCCGACATGCGAACGCCGATATTGGATCATCGACGCATCGTCATCGAGATGCAAGTCGCTGCCGGCATAACGCACCGATCCACTGGTCGGCGTATCGAGCCCACCCAGGATATTGAGCAAGGTCGACTTGCCGCTGCCGGATGGACCCAGCAATACCACAAACTCATCGGCGTATAGATCCAGATCCACCCCGCGCAAAGCCTGCACCTGCACCTCGCCCATCTGGTAGATTTTGGTGAGATTGCGTGCCTCGAATATTGGGATTGAGCGTTGTGTGGTGGAAGAGCGAAATGTCTTCCGCCGAATCGGGTCAGTATGAATGATGCGGAAAAATAATTACCATACCAGGGAAGGCGCTGCGCTTTCCCATCTTCCCAAACTACCGCGTTGTTCAGTTCGCCCTGCAATGATGGTAGACATACGAATTTTCCGCAGTATTGACGATACGAATATGAACCTGCCGGCCGGATTTAGTTCTACATCCAATCTGTCGCGAATTGGACATCTCGCACGTCGTTTACGCGCATTTGCAATTTTTACGCAGCGTGCGAAAAAATTACCGTTCCTGCCTGAGCGGGGCGCCAAAAGTTTTTTGGCAGGCGTATGCCGGCCATCGTCAATGCAGGCACGCAAGCTCGCCAAGGTGGGGGCATGACGAAAAAATTCGTTCTCGGATAATTCGCGTTGTCTTCGCGCACCGCGCATGGAGCATGGGCCTGATACTTGCATACTGTATTTTTATTCGGTATGACAGGAAGAGTACGGTTAATGACGCATTTTCCCCAAGGTACGGACACTTTTTCCGCAGTGTCGCAAGCAGGCGCAATGGTGACGGATACAGAAGGACGGCACGCACAAATCGCCTCAATAGAGCGAGGTAAGGCAGAGGGGCAAGTTGTAATTCGGTTGGATGAAGGGCGTGAAGTATTGTTGCCTGTTGGTCTGCTAGAGGTGCAGGACGATGGTAGTTATCGTCTTCCGTTTGCATTTGACCGATTGTCCACGGTGTTTGGCAGTATGCAGCCAATCGTCATCAAGGTTTTGCAGGAAGAATTACAGGTTGGCAAACGCGTGGTGGATACCGGTAAAGGTGTGCGTGTTCATAAAGCAGTAACGGAGCGCCAAGAGAAGGTCGATGTGCCGTTGATGCACGATGAACTGCAGATCGATAGGGTAGCGGTCGGCCAAATCGTCAATACCCCGGACCTGCCGGTTACGCGCTATGAAGGCGATACCTTGGTGGTCCCGATTATCGAAGAAGTGCTGGTGGTCCAGAAACAATTTCTGCTCAAGGAAGAAGTGCGCATCACCAAAAGGAAGCGCGAGGAACATACGCCGCAAACCGTGGTTCTAAAAAGTGAACAGGTAACGATAGAACGCTTTGATGAACAGTCTTCTTCTGGCCGAAACAATATCCCGGATTCATCAATTTAGTACAACCGATTTGGCGGTAACGTCGAATCATTACTATGTCCTATAGGAGATTTATCATGGCACATACCGTAATAGGCGTATACGACAACTACAAGCAGGCGCAGCAAGCGCTCGATGAATTGACGAAAAGCGGGTTTTCTATCGAGCATGTCAATCTCAGTCCTGGACTCGAGACGGAGGAGGCTCGGCAAGCGGCCTTGCGACATGACGAGAAAGGCGGCGGCGGGGTGAGGGGATTTTTCCGTTCGATGTTCGGCGCGCAGGAACAGGATCAGCATGCGGATATTTATTCGGAAGCCGTGCGTCGCGGCAGTTATCTGCTAACTGTGCATGCCCAAACCGATGAGCAGGCCGATCGCGCCACCGAGATATTGAATCGTTACAACCCGGTCGATATCAACGAGCGCGCCGCTCACTGGCAAAGCCAAGGCTGGTCGCAATACGAGACGTCGGCGCCGGTGCTGTCCGAAAAAGAGATTCAGCAGGAGCGTAGTCGTTACGCCGGAAACAAGACAGCGATTCCGGTAATTCAGGAAGAGCTTCAGGTCGGCAAGCGCGTCGTGCAGCGTGGCGGCGTACGCATATTCCAGCACGTCGTCGAGACCCCGGTCGAGGAATCGGTACAGCTGCGCGAAGAGCATGTATCGGTGGAACGGCACCCGCTCAACGAGCCGGCGACGGAAGCGGATATGGCCACCCTCAAGGAAGGTTCATTTGAAGTACGCGAAAGCGCCGAAGAAGCAGTCGTCGCAAAAACCGCGCGCGTGGTGGAAGAAGTCGTGGTCGGCAAGGACGTCAGCGAGCGCACTGAAACCATTAGCGATACCGTGCGGCGCACCGATGTCGAAGTCGAGCAAATGACCGGCAATGGGCAAGGCACCGCCACGGCATTCGACGATACCGACTTCCGCAACCACTGGCAGACCACGTACGGCAAAGGTGGCGGGCGTTATGAAGATTACTCGTTGGCCTACCGCTTCGGCTCCAGAATGGCGAGCGATGAACGCTACAGCAAATATCGCTGGAACGATGTCGAGCCGGAGGTGCGGCGTGATTGGGAATCGAGTAACGCCAGTCATCCGTGGGAGCGGGTCAAGGATGCTGTGCGGTATGGATGGGAAAAGGTCAGCAAGTAAGCAAGTGCATTGGTTGGCCAGGAAATGAAACCTGAAAAGTGCTGCAAGAATTCGTTCTTGCAGCACTTTTCAATTCTGTATGTTCACAGGCAAATCTGATTGTGTCCCTGCTGCCTGGCACGGTACATCGCGGCATCGGCGTACCCGAGCAGGCTTTCCGCATCTCGACCGCCGCTGAGATACATACCGGCGCCGATGCTGGCGGTGATTGTGGCGGACTGCATTCCGAGCTGAAAGTCGGACAGACGTTTTGCGACATCGACCAACAGCGCATCGCCGCTCGCGTGCCGTGTCGTGGCATTCAGAAGGCGTGGTTGTACTGCACGCTGAGTATGTTCACATCGCTGTCGTAACTACCGATCAACGTACCGCCCACTGGCGGCTCTGCCTTGTTGATCGCGGCATCCCTGGTGAACAGGTGCGCATAGCCGAAATCCCAGGCGCTGTGGCGCGTTGGCTTGTATTGCGCACCGAAGCTGAGCCAGGTGCGGCTGGCGTCGGGGATGCGCGCTGTACGGAATTCTCCCTTGACCGGACTCGGGTCCCAGGCAACGCCGCCGCGCAGTTTCCAAGCGTCGTTGTAGCGGTAGTTGAGAGCCGCCGCTACGCGCAATGTGTTTTGCCATTTTTCAGGGGTGACACTGTCGGGCGCGCCATTGGCGAAACGAATGCGCAGTTCCTGGAAGCGGCTCCAGCGCATCCAGGTCAAGTCCGCCATCGCCGACCATCTCTGGTCGAGTTCAGCGTAGCCGTGGAGGCTGACCGATTCCGGCAGGTCGACGCTGGCGCTGGCGCTGCCATTGCTAAAGGTCGGTGAAGCGGCGAGCGGTGCCGGCAGACCATCGGGCCGGGCGAAGCTGGCGTCGCCAGACAGAGTGTGGCTGATCTTGGAACGGTAGGTGAGGCCGTAGCGGGTATTGAGCGTCGGCGTAATCAGCACGCCGAAATTGAAACCGTAGCCCCAGTCGTTGCCGCTCACCGTGACCTTGCCGTCGCGCGTCTGCGGCAGGAAGCCGCCCGGCGCGCAAGCCGCGACGCCCAGGCTACCGACGCAGATACTGCCGAAATCGATCGCGCGCGAGAGCTCGACGTCGGCGTACTGCGCACTGATGCCACCGCCGATAGAAACCATGTCGTTGAGTTGCCAGGCAAGCGCGGGATTGATGTTGATGCTCTTGAGTTCAGACTTGAGTGCCTGATAGCGCCCCACCCAAGTGCCGTCGTATTCGGTCTTCAGGCCGAACGGCACATGCAGCCCGAGGCCAAGCCGCAAGCGCGGAGCAAGTTCCGTTGTATAGAACATGGCCGGCACAAAAGACCAGCCGCCGGCATTGCCACCGCCTCCGGTCAGTGGCGCGCCGGTCGCAGTGAGCGAGCCGGCATTGCCGAACTTCGCTGAAGTGCGCATCGCCGACCCGACGACCGTGAAATGGCGGCCGCTCAGGCGCGTCATGGCGGCCGGATTGTAGAACACGGTACTCGCATCCTGCGCGGTCGCCGCACCAGCATGGGCGTTACCGACGCTAGCCGCGCTCATTTCGTTGAGTGCGAAACCGCCGGCGAAAGCGTGACCGGAAATCATGATGGGGAAAATTGATGCGGCAAGTGCAAGGCGAGCTGGCGTCATATGCAGGTGTTCCTTCATTCGCCGTCCTTGCATGCAGAGACGGTGTGTGGGAATGGAATAGCAATCTGCCCCCATGACGTGAAATGAAATCGCGTTTTTTCATCTGGCAGAGAGCGCATTGTCAATCGTTGGCCGCGAACGTGCTGCTCGTCGTTGTCAGTCGAAAAAAACACCAATTTCATTCGTCACGTTCCGGGTGAAGATTGGCATAAAGTTGTTTCCCCCCAGTCTTCGTCATTTCGTGCTGCGGCAATTTGAGCGGCATCAAGCGAGCGTTGCAGTGTGTGTATTTGGCGACATGCCGTCCGGCAGATTGACGCCTCCTCTCCCTTGCAGCATGGATATCTACTGTAGATACCTATGCCTTGAAGGGGAGGGAGCTCGAACAGTACCCGTTGAATGTTTGCCTGTATATTTCAAAGGCATCGCAGTTTTCAGATTTATGTCAAAAACTTTTGTCTACCTGCGCAGTCCCTTAGTCGAGACCAGGCTTGTTCAGTAGCGGCGGGGAGAGCGCATCAACCCTTACTTGGACGGGCGCACCAAACCACGCTCGAACACATAGTTGGCGACGCTGCGGCCTGTCTTGGCGCCTTCGATTTTGTCGAAATGCCAGTGAACGCCAATGTAAATACGACTCTGTCCGCTTTCCTCCTCTGCCTGTGACAGCGACGAGAAGCTACGCGGGATTCGCGGCCGCACCCAGCCCCGGTTGTCGCGCGTAATGCCGTTTAATTCATCCGAGACAAAAGTGAACGCGATGTTGTCACCATAGAGTCGGCGCAGTATCTGGAACACCGCGCCACCCAAGCCCGCATGGCCCGAAGTATAGGAAGGAAATGGCGGGGTTAAGTTGGGCCCGATGAGGTTGCTGGCTGGAGAGCCCAAGGGTGACCAGGCGGGATACCCACGGGTACTTGGATTGCCGTCTCCGATGCCGGTAGGACTGCTGCCTGGACTGGCTTCGCGTATCGCGGTAACAGGACGCCAGAAATCGTAAAAATACTTGGTCTCCCATACCGCAATGGTCGCATCGGCTATGGCCACATTTACGAGCGCCAGCACACGGGCCAGTTCCAGCGGATCGGTGGTGCGCTTGAGCGCCAGTTGCATTGCGATCTGGTTATATAGACGAGGTACGGTGCCTATCCAGGCAGTGCCGTCGTAGCTCCAATAAATACCGATCGCGGTCTGTTCGGGCGTGCGTTTGGTTGGCGTGCTGATCCCATCGCCGCCCAACTGTTGCACCTCCGCGAAGGCACGGGCATAGGCGTCACTTCCCAAAGCGGGTGGCGGTGGCGATCTGAACTGGGAAGGAGACTGCAAAACAAAGGGTGGCACACGGTGCCAATAAGCTCCCAAGGCAATCTGAATTCGACTGACCGGATCCGGCCGCCATTGACCTGGGCCCAGACCGGGGACGTACTCCTCTCCTACCAGAGGATCCTCGATATTGGCGCCATCATTAGCGCGCAGCGCAAGGATTGCAGCGGCCGCGCGTCGTCCGATGTCGACCCCATTGAACTGTGCACGCCCTGCGGGCAGCCGGGCCAAGTCCGCCTGCAGCCAACCGTCAAGCCGGCCCGCCTGCCTCGGATAGAGCGCGACCAGCGTGTCGTGTGCGGCCTGCGCGATGGCGGCATCAAGCGAGCTGTCGGCATACGCCGGAAGCTCGCCGCTGTAGCTGGGATAGCGTTTTCGAATAGCGTTCAATGCGTCGTAAATGGCGATGTGAACGATTGCTAATGCGCGGCTGCTGCGAGTCGGGCCCAGCTGTTCGGCGTTAACATTCGTGGCGCCTGTGACCGGTGGCGTATGGTCCACCGCGATTGCGCTCCACGCTACGTTACTCCAATAGGCCAAGCGCAGCTTGGGGTTTGATCCGGAGGGAGCGCTGTAGCGAAACGGCAATTCCTGAGTTCCTGGCTGCGTTTGGTACTGGGGCTCGACATCCCTTTTTCCGGGAGGACGATGGCGCTGCGCCCACGCCTCGCAGGCGAAAAAGGGAATCAGCAGTGTGCAGAACAAGATCTTGATTTGCGGTTTCATCATCACTCTCCAGGCAACATGGGAAATAGGTGGGGGCATTGCTGGACTTTGCCAAAAATGCGTATCGGGGCGTGATTACGAGCCGCAGCCAAGCCTGAATTTCAGAGTACCGAACTCGGCAGTAGTGGCGCAAGCCGAACTGAACCGAGTATTGATTACGACCAGCGAGCATGCTGCAGCGCATTAGTGAGCGGCAATTCAACAATCCAGCATCACGCGATGGCACCGTTATCTACGATGAATCCAACCGCCGTCGAGGCTCGTGCGCGATTCTGATTTTCCAGCGCTGCTATCGCGTTCCTGATGCGGTCGGCATGAACATAAGTGTCGCTACGTCGCCCGCATAATTGTCTCCAAAGGCATCGCTGAGATTGTCATTGATGTTCTTGATGCGGTCCAAGTCGATGAACATGACTGCCAAGGTTCAGCCTGCCTGTGCGGCATAGCTGAGTGAATGACCCAGCGACTAAAGGAACTGACGACAATTTGGAAAGCTGGTCAGTGGATCAGTCACAACTGATTGCGGGTTCTTTTGGGCACTGAATTTGTCTGGAATCCGCAGCCCATCTACGATTGCGGTCCTCGTCATGAACTACGCTAAAATCTGATCGCTTTGGCGTTCGAGATGGCGAAGAGCAAGCACTGGCAACGGATTCCGACGCATTTGAGCCTTGCGCAGTTTACGCAATTTGTCTTGCCCCATCTGATCGTCGGGGCTCGCGGCCCGGCGCCAAAACTGACCTTGCATGCGATCTTCAACTACCTCTTGCGGCTGCTGTATATGGGTTGCCAATGGAAAGAACTGCCGATCGCAACAGGTCCGGACGGCCGTCCTGAAATACCCGCAACGAGTTAGGAGTATCGGGCGCCAGAGTCCGTTCCAACTTCTCGCGCAAATGGTTCACTGAGTACGGCGTAGTTTTCCTATTTTCACATCGGGCCTGCACGACTTCAAGCATGCGTTCAAGCTGTCCGATGAAATCGTCGTTACCCGCTCGCAAGTGAGGATAGCGCTTGCAGACGCAATCACTCATGTCATTTTTAACAAATCAGTTGTTGATAAGCATATAATATTGCCAATATGCATCCAAAGTAACTCGTTGTATGCGTCGCGCCTTGCGCCTTGCAAGATACGGTTCAACAGGCTTGCCGTATCGCCGGCGTTGTCCAAAGAATATCTGCGATCAGCCCCCTACGTCTGACACTCCCAAAGATCCGCTCATGAATCCACGCTATTCGTCCTCGCTGCCTAACCTGCCTGAGATCGCAAAAAACCTCCTGAAGTCTTTTGCCTCCCCCTTCACACAAAACGATCGATTGTTCACGCTGACATTTCCCGATGACAGCGGCATCGCGCCGGATCTCCTGCTGCCGCATCACCTGCGCGGAATCGAAAAAATTTCCTCGACTTACTTATATCAAGTCGAGGTGTTGTCGCCCGATGCATTTATCAAGGCAAAAAAAATCATTGGCAAACCCGCCCAGCTCGCCATTCTGCAAGCCGACGGCAGCGAGCGATTAGTCGCCGGGATCGTCACTGCATTTGGCGCGCTTTCTTCGGATGGCGGCATGTCGCGGTATGTCATGCACATTGAACCCTGCCTGGCCGTTTTGGCCCATAGCTATAACGCCTGCGTGCGGCAAGACATGACTGTCCGCGATGTCATCGAGGACGTGTTTAATCGTCATATTCAAAATAACGCCGTTGTGCAAAGCACCTTCCGCGTTCAATTCCATCTGTCTGAAACCTACCCCACGCTGTCGTACTGCAACCAATACGAATCCGATCTGCATTTCGTCGAACGGCTCATGGCGAAATACGGCATGTTCTATTATTTTGAATTTAAAAATGATAACGGCATCCCTGTACACACGATGGTGATCGCCGATAGCCAATCCGGCGTGCAGCCCGGACTGCAGCCCAGGATCCGCTTTGCCAGCACACTCTCAGGCGGACGCGACCCCGAAGCGCAAGACACGATTACGCAATGGGGCGGGCTGCGGCAGATTCAATCCGGACTGGTCAGCTTGACCAGCTTCGAATACAAGAATGTCTCCATCGATCGCGCCAGCGAAAAATCATGGATCGATCAAGGCGAAGCGGGCAACCATCTCACATCCACGCTAAAAGATTTCACCCCGCGCACCAATTACATCGCGGGCGGCGGTGATGATCTCCAACGCCACGCAAAGATCCAGCAAGAAGCGCACGACTTTCAGACCAAGCAGTTTTACGCCACCAGCACCGTGCGCGCAGCGGCGCCTTTCACCACTTTTGAGCTGACCAGGCACGACGTGCACAACCAGGATGCGCCTGAAAGCCGGCACTTCGTCATCGTCTCGCTCGTGTGCGAAGCGCAAAACAACTTCTTCATGCAAAACGAAGCCGCACTCGCCAACTTGCTGCGCGCGCGTCCGCTCATCCCGGATGCGCTTGCCCCCTGGTTTGCAAATGGCCAAAGCCTGCTGGAAGACCCCGCGCAACATCCCTACACCAACCGCCTGACCTGCGCGCGGCGCGACATCCCGATTCGCGTTCCCTATGCGCACACCGACTATGCGATGCCGACCGCTCCGGCATTCGTCACGGCGACCGTCGTCGGCCCCGAAGGCGAAGAGATCCATACCGATGAATACGGCCGCATCAAAGTCGAATATACCTGGCAGCTCCCTGAAAACCATCCGCAAGGCGGCGCAGAAAAAAACGAAAAGTCATCCTGCTGGGTACGCGTCATGTATCCATGGGCAGGACCGAATTGGGGGACGCAGCATATTCCACGAATCGGCCAGGAAATCTGCATTATTTTTCTTTATGGCGACCTCGACCGGCCGCTTGCAATAGGCAGCGTGCCCAACGGCGTCCGCATGCCGCCGCACTTTTCCGGCGTCGGCAGCCTGCCGGCCAACAAAGCGCAATCCGGCACCAGGAGCAAAGAAGTGCATGGCGCCGGCTACAACCAGCTCCGCTTCGATGACACGACCAAGCAAATCAGCACACAGCTGATGTCGAATCACGAGCAAACCGAATTCAACCAAGGTTGGCTAGGCACGCCCCGCAACGTAGGTAAATCCGATCCACGCGGCGAAGGGTATGAACTGGCGAGCGAAGCCGCCGGCGCGTTGCGTGCATGCTCCCTGCTGCTGACGACCGAACAGCAAAAACGCGGCGGTGGACCGCAACTGATGCGCGACGCCCTCATCCAGGTGCTCACCGCCGCACTGGACCAAGTGCAGCGCCAAGGCGATCATGCGGCCGAAGCCGAGGCCAATCTGCCGGAAACGGGGCGCGACAACAAGCTGGTCGATGACGACATCAAACCCGGCGCAAAAGCCGACACCGGCCACCAGACCCAGTTAAAGGAAGCGGTCGACAATCTGGAGCGGGGATTGAACACGGACCCGCAAGGCAAAAGCGGCAAGGGCGATCAGCACGGCAAGCAAGGCATACTCATGCTCGGCTCCACCGACGGCACCGCACTCACCAGCCAACGCAGCGTCACCATGGCCGCCAACACCAACCTCGACCAGATTGCGCAACGGGACATCAACCAGACCAGCGGGCGGCGCTGGATTCACAACATTGGCGAGTCGGCCAGCCTGTTCGTCGATGGCGGCAAAGCCAAGATCAAATACACCTTCAAAATCACCGTCGCCAAAGGCGATATGCAACAGCGCGTCCTGACGGGCAAATACTTGGTGGAAGCAAACGACGATATCGTTCACAAGACGAAAGGCAAATACATCATCGAAGCCGAAGGCGGCGTGTGGATCAAGGGCGAAGGCGGATTGATCCATGTCGGCAACCAGATCGACATTCACAACCCGGGCCTGCAATCGCAAAAGGCGAGTTCCTTTAACCTGGCGGGACCGGCCAGCGGCAGTACGTCGCTTGAATTGCCCAAAGGGACAGCCAAGCCGTGCAAGATGAAATTGGCCGGCGCGAGTGACGCCGGTTCAGCCGGTGTAGAAAAATAAGGCTGCCATGTCATTGTCGCCCCCCGAATTTTCGCCCCCCGCACTCACGTCACCCTTCATCGACGCATCGTTCCAGGCGCATTTGAACGAATACGGCCACTGCGACATCCTGATCGACCGGATGATCGGCTTTCCTTTGCTGGAGGAGCTGGATGCATTGGAAGGCCATGTGGCAGAGCGCTTGCCACTGATCGATCCGCTATTCGAGACGACACCGGACGAAGCGCCGCTGTTGGTGCGCCTGGATGCCGGCGCGTCGAGTCTCATCGAAAGCTACCTCGCCCAAGCCGCAGAAGAAGCGCAGCGCCCAGGACAAGGGCAAGCGATCTGCGCCATCCTGTTTAGCCGTCTGCCGTTCGCAAAACTTGCCAGGCATCTGACCCGCCATCTCGACCTGCGCATCAAAATCGGTATGCGTGTTTTTTTCCGGTTCTTCGATCCGCGCGTCATGCACCATCTGCCCCGTCTGCTCCAACCGGTAGAAATGGCGCAACTGTTCAACGGCATAGACCACTGGTGCTATCAGCACTGGGGCAACCAACGCATCGCGCTCAACGCGCAAGACTACGGCCCCTTGCCCGACAAACCCGCCTACATCCGCATGAGCATCAGCAGCGCCCAATGGGTATCCCTGCAAGGGATTGAAACCTTCAACCTCGCATTGCGCGCACTGTGGCAAGACGGATATCCGCTGGATGACCGGACCGAACCTGCGCTGCATGCCGCCTTGAAGATGGCCCACACCTACGGCCTGCCCAGGCAGGAGGATCAAGCTACTCTGGCCTGCCACCTTGTCTGTAGCGGCGAAAGCATCCTGCGCCAGCCGCAATGGCTACGTGCGCTGCAACTGGTGCGCGAACGTTCCTTCTCACTGAAAGACGTTCTGGAAGCCGATGGAATCGCGCTTTTATCGCCGACTGCCCCCAACGAATAACGCCTGCCAATCAATAATCACGATGAAAAAAGACTGCAAATTTTGCGACAAAAAAGGGCTGATGATCCTGCCGCTGCGTTACAGCGTGGCGCTCGCCGACGACATGAAAAATTTAAGCGGCATACCCGCGCTGCCAGCCCGTCTCGGCGATGGCGTGTCCGACCTGGCTCTTACGCAGGGCAAGTATGTTCCGGCAATGCTGCGACCGGGCTACCTGTACGTATTGATCGACCGGGAGGGCATCAAAAGCTGGGAATGCTATCTGGTGACAGAAGACGCGTATCTTTACAAATTCCCGGAGGATGCTCCGCCTGCCACCAAGATCCAATTCACCTGCGCGCCCGACATCTGCGGCATCGACGCATCGATGGTTTCCATTGAGCACGCCAGCGAGATCGAAAAGGTCTATTTCCTGTTTACGCCCAGCCCCCTGACCAAGGACAAGCTGGCCGAATACAAGAAAGACCCGGACGGCATGGTCGCGAAGAAGAAGATGCAAGTCTTCAATCCGAAAGCGTGGCTGGACGGCACGACCAAGCAGCCGCACGCGATGCTGGCTGACGAAGTGCACAAGAACACCACAGAGTGGCTTCTGCATAACCAGGGGGAGCAGGCACGGAACTCACCGCTGGGCCGCTGCCTTGAAAACCAGTTGTTCCCACCGGCCCCGTCCGCTTATCCCGATTTGGGGAAAAATGGCAACAAACCCGCTGCGGATCGGCTGAAGCCGCTTTACCAGAGCATGCGCCGCCGTGGCGCTGCGAGCTTCGTCGTGTACGACCATATCGGCATTACGCAGGAGCTCAATGATTTCAGGAATGATGCGCTAGCGCCGATTGAGGCGTTTCTGAATAAGAAAGACAAAAATCAAGTTAGCAATGAGAGTAAAAGCGCTGTATATGAAGCCATTCAGGAAGTGAAGAATGGTATTGAAACAGCGGCCATCATCGACAACAAAGCATTTCTTGATCATAGCCGTGACTGGAGCGAACAGCGGCAAGAAAATCGCTTAAGCCAAGCCCGAATGCTGCGCGCCCATGGCCGCACCAAAGAGGCCGAAGCTATTGAAGCGGATGTCTCCACACTCCGTGCAACGCGCGACAAGAACTATGCAAAGCTGATGCAAGAAGCAAAAGCAAATGCACCAAAGCGCTGGCAAGATAAATATGCGCCCTTGCTGGATACGGACGAAATGACGGCCCTGAGTACAGGGTTGAATACGGTGATTGACACTGCCAAGCAAAATGCCAGCACCGCACGGACAGACGATCACCTGAAATGGCTGATGGCAGGCCGCCTCTATGATGCCTTTGACGCCTATGATCCCCTCCAGCCAAAATCAGGCTTTGATTTTCAAGCGCAAGCGGCTGCCTGTACCTTTGGCATGGGCGGTATCGAGAAATGTGCTGACCAACTGGACAAATGGATTACCTCACCCACCATCGACCGCAAAAACCTTTTCATGCGGGCATTCACTTTCAATCAGCGCAATATCATAAAAGAAGCAGAGCAGGCAATCGCACAAGCAAAACAAGCCGCAGCAGGAACCCCAACGCCAGACATGATCAACTGGGCATTGGTGCAGAAAAGCGCCAAAGGGTTAATCGGCGCTTTTAAAAGCGTGGATTCAGCGTGGGATGAATATATTCGGAATACGAAACAAACCGGCGCAGGTTTCAACTCGAAATTCGAGGCGTTGGCTTACCAGAAAATCTCCGAAATCGGGCGCACGGTTTTCAGGAAAGGGTTGGGCAATGCCATGGACGTCAAGCTGGTTGCTGGCCTTGGCGCTGTCCTGTGCGGCCGTACAGGGCTGGTTGCGGAACAACTACGGCTTGAAGAACTGATGTATCGCATCGACCCCGAAAACGCGCACAAGCCCCGCATGGTGGAAATCGACGATCCGAAAAATCCGGGTAAAAAAATAAAGGTGCCTGGTCCCAACGTCGCCACCACGACAGAAACAGGCACTCCGCGCCAGATCGATTCAAAAGCAGCTGCGGCCAGAGCCAAGGAGGCCGGTGAACGGGTTGCCAAGACCTTGGACGATGCCTTGGCCAAAGGCCATACCTCGAATTTCCACCAAATTCGGGTCGGGGCAATCGTGACGCTGCTGGAAGCCATCAACTTCACCAGCCAGTCGCTCAAAAGCAATAAAACCAGCGAGGACTATTTAAAACAGACTGGGGCGGCATTTGCACTGATTGGCGCGTCACTCGACCTTGCTTACACTGGCGCCAAGCTGATTCGGGAAAACGCGCCCGATATCGCAAGTGCGGAAGGCGCCAGCCGTGCCGCCATTCGTGGCGCGGGGGAGACCGTGCGTGGCGGACTAAAATTGGCATCGGGGTTCTTTAGCTGTGGGGCGGGGTTGATTGGGGCATGGTTTGATAGGCAGGCGGCCATGCAAGAGAAGAATAATAGCTGGCTTAAAGCTATTTACTCAGTTCGTGCTGTCGTTGGCTTTGGAGGAGGTGCTTTCGCCATAGCCGCTGGCCTCTCCTACTGTGGCACCTGGGTCACACGGCTGTCGCTCAAGGTAGCAGAAAAGTCCATGGCAAAAAGGACAGCCATTGCCGTTGCTGAAGGCTTAGTCAAATTGGGTGAGCGTGTCGCTCTGCTGCGCTGGGTGGCGCGGCTTAACTTGGCAGGTTTTGCACTTACGGTCGGTGAAGTTGGTATCCGTGTGTTTATTCTCGATGACTCCCTTGAAAATTGGTGCAAACGATGCACATTCCGCAAAACAAAAACAGGCTTTTGGAGTAAAGACCCTTATTCGACGCAGGAAGAAGAACTCAAGACTCTGTACTCCGCCTATCAGGAAATCAAATAAGTGAACATGCCATGCAACCAGAATTGTATTTAATCGAAGGGACGGTTTCCTCACTCCGAGTGGGAGCCAGCACGTTAAATCTGTTAGCGCCCAAACAGAACATGGGAAATGCTGCCGCCGGTATCGTCGGAGCGGCGACCGATCAATTCGGCACTGCCACCAATGCAGCGATGGTCGCCAATTATGGAGGGGAGGATGTTGACACCTTTGCCTGTTACGTAGGCGATCATCTGATACAAGGTACCTTCTCACGGGTGTTCTTTAATGACGGCGATTACGTAAAGGCAGTGGTCGCAAAACAGGAGAGTCAAACCGAGGCGCTTTATGCCTATGCTGTTCTTCGCCCCTCGGATGGATTACTGTGGATGCCCTATAACACGGGACGCGGTATTTGGGCCGAGTTTAAAAACAATATGAAGTGGATGTTTTGGCTGGGCTTGATAAGCTACATAGGGTTATATGTTTTTGATCTTCTTTCAGAAGAAAAAATGACCCAAAAAGACTTTTTCTTTTTTTTACTCGGCATTCCTTTTTTGTTCCTCATGGGGCTCTGGGGGTTCAAAGACTCATTGCCAGAAGGCCGGTTATCGACAGCAGTATTTCGAACGCTAGGTTTTCCCAATCCGAAATCGTTGAATCTGAAAGGCAGCAGCATTGTCGGGCGCGATGGATACATTCACGAGCACAGCGTATTTCGCTATCGCGAAATCGTCAAAGACGATCCGCATCCTGCAAAATAAACATGCCATGCAACCCGAATTGTTTTTAATCGAAGGGACTGTTTCTTCACTCCGAGTGGGAGCCAGCACGTTAAATCTGTTAGTGCCGAAGCAGAACATGGGAAATGCCGCCGCCGGTATCGTCGGAGCGGCGACCGATCAATTCGGCACTGCCGCCAATTATGGAGGGGAGGACGTTGACACCTTTGCCTGTTACGTAGGCGATCATTTGATACAAGGCACCTTCTCACGGGTATTTTTTAGTGACGGTGATTATGTGAAAGCTGTGGTTGCCAAACAGGAGAGCCAGACCAGGGCACTTTATGCCCATGCTGTTCTTCGCCCTTCGGATGGATTGCTTTGGATGCCCTATAACACTGGGCGCGGAGTATGGGCAGAACTAAAAAGCAATATGAAATGGGCGTTTTTCTTATTTTTTCTGATCCCAATTACTTTGATTGCGATTATTTGTTACGCACTCTCACTGGAAATGGGATTTTTTTTGATGTTTCTTATGGCGTCTCCTTTTTTGACTTTATTAATGGGTCTCTGGGGTTTCAAAGACTCCTTGCCAGAAGGCCGGTTATCGACAGCAGTATTTCGAGCGCTAGGTTTTTCCAATCCGAAATCGTTGAATCTGAAAGGCAGCAGCATCGTCGGGCGCGATGGATACATTCACGAGCACAGCGTATTTCGCTATCGTGAAATCGTCAAAGACGATCCGCATTCCGCAAAATAAACATGCCATGCAACCCGAATTGTTTTTAATCGAAGGTAAGGTTTCCGCACTCCGAGTGGGAGCCAGCACGTTAAATCTGTTAGCACCGAAACAGAACATGGGAAATGCCATCGCCGGTATCGCGGGGGCGGCGACTGACCAATTCGGCACAGCCGTCAATGCGGCGATGGTCGCAAATTATGAAGGCGAGGACGTTGACACCTTTGCTTGTTACGTAGGCGATCATCTGATACAAGGCACCTTCTCACGAGTGTTTTTTAGTGAGGGCGATTACGTAAAGGCAGTGGTTGCCAAACAAGAGAGTCAAACGGAGGCGCTGTATGCCTATGCCGTTCTTCGCCCCTCGGATGGATTGCTTTGGATGCCCTATAACACCGGGCGAGGTATTTGGGCGGAATTTAGAAACAATATGAAATGGATGCTTTGGGGGACAGTATGCATATATTTTGGGTTCTGGATATTTTCGATTATTGATGGATCAGATTTTAGCCATGATAAAAGCCTTGTTCTAATGATTGCTGTAATACCTCCTATCTTCATGTTTCTCATGAGTCTCTGGGGCTTCAAAGACTCGCTTCCAGAAGGTCGTTTATCGACAGCAGTATTTCGCGTATTGGGTTTTCCCAATCCGAAATCGTTGAATCTGAAAGGCAGCAGCATCGTCGGGCGCGACGGATACATTCACGAGCACAGCGTATTTCGCTATCGTGAAATCGTCAAAGACGATCCGCATCCTGCAAAGTGAACATGCCATGCAACCCGCATTGTTTTTAATCGAAGGTAAGGTTTCCGCACTCCAAGTGGGAGCCAGCACATTAAATCTGTTAGCGCCAAAACAGAACATGGGAAATGCCATTGCCGGTATCGCAGGGGCTGCGACCGACCAATTCGGCACTGCCGCCAATGCTGCGATGGCCGCCAATTATGGAGGAGAGGACGTTGACACCTTTGCCTGCTATGTAGGAGACCACTTAATACAGGGCACCTTCTCCCGCGTGTTTTTTAGCGAGGGTGATTTCGTAAAGACAGTGGTTGCAAAACAGGAGAACCAGACCGAGGCGCTCTATGCCTATGCGGTTTTGCGTCCCTCGGATGGGTTGTTGTGGATGCCCTATAACACAGGGCGTGGCGTGTGGGCGGAATTCAGGTACAACATGAAGTGGGCTTTTTGGCTTGGCTTGATAGGCTACATAGTATTGTATGTTTTCGATTTGTTCTCAGAAGAGCGAATGGCTCTAAAGGATTTTGCCTTCTTCTTACTTGGAATTCCTTTGATGTTCTTCATGGGACTCTGGGGCTTCAAAGACTCATTGCCAGAAGGCCGTTTATCGACAGCAGTATTTCGAGTGCTAGGTTTTCCCAATCCGAAATCGTTGAACCTGAAAGGCAGCAGCATTGTCGGGCGCGATGGATACATTCACGAGCACAGCGTATTTCGCTATCGCGAAATCGTCAAAGACGATCCGCATCCTGCAAAGTGAGCATGCCATGCAACCCGAATTGTTTTTAATCGAAGGTAAGATTTCCGCACTCCGAGTGGGAGCCAGCACATTAAATTTGTTAGCGCCGAAACAGGACATGGGAAATGCCATCGCCGGTATCGCGGGGGCGGCGACTGACCAATTCGGCACTGCCGCCAATGCGGCGATGGTCGCCAATTATGGAGGAGAGGACGTTGACACCTTTGCCTGTTACATAGGCGATCATCTGATACAAGGCACGTTCTCACGGGTGTTTTTTAGTGACGGTGATTATGTGAAAGCTGTGGTTGCCAAACAGGAGAGCCAGATCGGGGCACTTTATGCCCATGCCGTTCTTCGCCCTTCGGATGGATTGCTTTGGATGCCCTATAACACCGGGCGCGGGGTTTGGGCCGAGTTCAAATACAACATGAAATGGATATTTTGGGGGACAGTGTGTATGTATTTGGGGTTCTGGATATTTTCAATGTTTGGCGAGACGAATTTAACTACGGAGAAAAAAATAATGGTAGTTGCAGTCCCTCTTATCCTGATGTTCGTCATGGGTCTCTGGGGTTTCAAAGACTCCTTGCCAGAAGGCCGGTTATCGACAGCCGTTTTTCGTGTATTAGGCTTTCCCAATCCGACATCGTTGAACTTAAAAGGCAGCAGCATTGTCGGGCGCGATGGATACATTCACGAGCACAGCGTATTTCGCTATCGTGAAATCGTCAAAGACGACCCGCATCCTGCAAAATAAACATGCCATGCAACCTGAATACAAACTTTTACCGTGGAAGACACCATTCAAGCCATGCGTATAGCAGGCGGGTGGCTAAATTTAATTGAAGATATTCAAAAAGGCAGCCTGTTCTCTGGCGTGGCTGCGAAATAGTATCCCTATGCAGTCAAATCTCTCACCATCAAGAACCGATAAGCCTGAGCATGGAAGATTGACCCGTACCCTATTAGGTGGTGGGGATGCCTTATACGAAATGAATAAGGAGGAGGCGATCAAACAGATACAAGAAAGTGATGGCCTCACGCTGCACCACACGATTCAGAACAAGCACGATTTCAGGCAAGACCTAATCATTAGTGTTTTGGCTACGCTGATTTTGGTAAGTGTACTCAGTCTGCTTGGGGGGGCTGCCTTGACGGAATTTTTTCGGATCGATCGAGATACCTCCAGAGGCATTCTTCTGTATTTTGCCATGCCTGCGAGTGTGTTTTTTGCACTAAGGCATGGTTGGATTTATATACAGGAACATCCCAATTATGGTTGGGAGTCTCACAAAACCATTGATTTTATTGAAGGCCACGTCCGCATCTATTCGGCATTGTTTGGCAAGCAACCAGACGAACGCATTACAGTACTACCTTTTAATGAAATCGGTCTGGTATGTTATGTGAATAACTATTGGGAACAGGAGCCAACTATTGACTTGTTTCTCGCCACAAAAGCCGACATAAAGGAAGCGAAAAATGCTCAGTCCTGCAAATATATTTGCAATTTATGCGCAGGAAATCCTGAAAAAATTACGCACTCACGAGGGACTTATACAGCCACGAATAAAATCCCTACTGAGGTTTTCGCTGTAGCTCAGGCATTTATCACACGAACTGGAATTGAATTTTTTGATTATGTTAGTGAGAAACCCACTAAACGCCAACTAAGAGAAAGCCGGGCTCGTGCCCGATGAATTCTTCTTGCCTTGAACAATCGCTGTTGAATTAAATTCCCAAGCATTCCCTGATGCGAACAATCTTGATATGCGGACAGCATGAAGAGCCTGATGCTCAATGAGCATTTCAAAACCTAAAAACACATTTTTCTTTATCGTGATAATCAGTCTCTTATTCAATCTCTTTATCCTCTTAATCACAGCAGTGGTGTGGATAGCCGTATTGTGGTTTGGCATCTCTCTCAATTATGCAGCATGGAATCCTGGCGCATTGATCACCCTCCATGTAGTGCCGCCATTGCTGACATGGGGAAGCTGGCGGCTCATGCACAGTTGGCTGATCAGGCGGCGCAAACACGCGGCAGAAGAACGCGATGCCAAGGTTGCAGCCGAGCAGCAGAAAAAAATGGATGAGATTCATCAGAAGCATCTGCAGGAACTCGCCACTCGTCATTTTCATTGTGAATGCCGCGCGATCGCCATGCAAGCCAAGGCAACGGCGCCGGTGATGCTGTTCGACATCGACTTGCCCAACGTAAAACTTCAACTCGCATCAGCCGAAGGCGATGAGTCGGAGGAATTCGAGGCACTGGAAAAAGCCGATCCTGCATTGGCTATTGGCGGATTTGCACCGTTGATCTACGAAACACTGCTGCAACTCTACGACACCTGCCCCGCAGCCATCGTATTGCCCATCTATGTCGCGGCCCCTGAGCAAGGAGATCTGGTAAAGATATCAACCGGTCTCAGGCGCATTCACAAGGAAATTGTCGAAGCAATGGAGCCTGTGCCGGCTCTCCCGAATGACTCTACTTTTGTTCGCTTCCTGCATTGCGGTGACAACATGGTAAATGCCGTGCTGTCGGTATTCGAAGACGATCCGGCGCTTCCTGGCGCGGTGATTTTGGCCTTCGATTCACCGTTGGTACAAGCACAAGCAACAGGTCTCGGCGCCACGTCACAGGAAAAATGGGCCGGGCCATCCAGTCAAGGCGTAATCGCCATGCTGATGACCGCAGCAGGTCTTTCGCCACTGCTGGCGCAAAGCCTTCAAGACAGGAAAGTATCTTTTGGACAGCCGCCTGCTGATCTGATAACGATCAAACTGCTATCGCATGCTTCCCGTGCAGCCCGCAAACAGTTAATGGCGCTGCCTGTCATGGCGCAAATCCGGCGCAGCGCCTCCATCTCGCTCAAGTCCGAGACACAATCCCGCCGGCCAGAATTGCACAACAAGCTGACCACATTACTGGAGCGGGCCAAAGCGAATGCCGGATTGTCGGGTCAGCCGTTGATTCCCGATGACAAAGTGGCAGACAAACCAGCAGCAGCCGACAGCGCCAAAGCGGATGAAGACAACGTGGAATGCGGCTGGCTAATCCACAATGCCGGGAGTGTCGACGCCATGGGCCCCCGGTTAGCGGCGACCGCGACTGCAATGACCTATCACAAGATCAATATCGACCCGTTAGACGAGGCGACCAATGTCGCCATCGTTCTCGGTAATTTTGGCAAAGCGACCGGCATCGGCATGCTCGCGCTGTCCACAATGCAAAGTGCCATGTTGAAGCAGGAGGTATTGTGTACGGAGTTCAATCAAGCCGAATCCGCCTCGATGTTTTTCGTTGTTCCTCCTTCCGAGGAAGAGCCGAAAGATGCCATACAAGAAGCAGTCGCATGACCGACGCCGCATAGCCAAGGCAGATGTATTTTAATTTTTAAACGCGTACCCACTATGCCTTCTCACAACCACAACCGCCAAGCTTTTATTACTCCATCGGTGTTCGACCGTCTGCTCGACAGCGATCCCAAGGAAACGACCGAGCCGCACGGTGCGATGTATTTCGATCTCCGGCTACACAAGCGTGCGGTCGCGCGCGATCTCGAAGCATTGCTCAATACCCGTTGCGCCGATTTGGAAGGACAAATCGAAAGCTATCCCTATGCGAGTAAATCGATGATTAGCTACGGCATTATGGATTTGTCGAGCTTGAGTTTTCTCAATCCCGATGACCGGGTCCTATTGCAAGACAAGATTCGGATCGCTATTGACCGGCATGAACCGCGGCTGACTGAGATCAAGGTAACGTTGGATGCGCCAAGGGAGTTAGAGCGGATGTTGCGCTTTCGCGTGGATGCTGTATTGAAGGTGCATCCCAACAAACCACCAGTCACCTTCGACGCCACGCTGCAATTGTCGTCCAGTGCATATCAAGTCAAAGAACACTGACATGATCGCGCCGTTTGTATCGGCGCCGGGCAACCGCAACGAATCACCGCTGTTGCGCGACACTTTGCCGCAGGTCACGCGCATCGCTCGCGCAGTCGGCTTCTCCCTGCGCGGCACCCTGGGCAGCCTCGATGGCGTCTACGATTGCCGAGTCAACCGCAAAGCCATTTTCAATCGCGGCATGACGCCCAACATCAACCCCAATACGCGCGGCAGGAAAGCCACCAAGCGCGGCCGCAAACCGTTGTTCGATCCCGCCATCTTCGAAGAGCGCTTTCGCACCACCGAGCGCGTGTTCGCCTGGGAAGATAAATTTCGCCGCTTGATGCGCTTTGAGCGCATCAGTGCGCTGCATTACGCGTTCAAATCTTTGGCCTTACACGCTGATTAATCTGCGGCATTTCTGCCGCCGGTAAATCAACGCGCACACTTTTTCATGACCGGCGCAACGCGCCAGGATGACGCTCGTCTGCAACCTCCAAAAACTAACCGGATCGAGCGTCCAAAAGCCACCAATTCAACTCCGCATCTGTCACGCGCTCGGTTTCGCTTCCGCCGCCCACACCGCTGCGCCGTTGACGGTCAATACCCGCAATGAGTTGGTTGCCTTGACAGTCGCCCTCATTCCCAACCCTTCTCCCGCCTGCGGGAGAAGGGGGCTTTCATGACATTGCAAAGATGTGTAGATATCGATGCTCCGGCGCGCTGGCTCACGCGCTAGAGAATTAGTATTACAGGCCGCCTTGGCTGATTTTCGACCATGCGCAATGCGCGGATGATGCATTTTGCTTGTGCAGCAATTCGGTCAAGGCATCCGCCGCCACCGCTTCGCTGTAATAAAAACCTTGCGCCGAAAGACAACCATGCGCTTTGAGAAAGCTGATTTGCTGCGTGGTTTCCACGCCTTCGGCCAACACTTTCAGACGCAGGCTGTGTGCCATGGCGATGATGGCAGTGACCAATGCCGTGTTGCCCGAATTGTGGCCAATGCCGCGTATAAACGACTGATCGATCTTGAGCGCATGCACAGGGAAACGCTGCAGATAAGCCAGGCTGGAATAGCCGGTCCCGAAATCGTCGACCGACAGTTGGAATCCCATTTTGCCGAGTTGCCTGAGCGTTGCCATGTTGTCTTCACTGCGCTGCAAGAGCAGGCTTTCGGTGATTTCCAGATCCAGCGCGCTGGCGGGCAGCTCGGCTTCATCGAGGATGTCCTTGATGGTGGACAGGAAGTTCGGCTGGTAGAACTGTCGCGGCGACAGGTTGACGGCCATCCGCAATTGCGTATGGCCAGCATTGTGCCAGCGCTTGAGTTGCCGGCACGCCTGACGCAATACCCATTGCCCGATCGGCAGGATCAGACCGGTCTCTTCAGCGATCCCGATAAAGGCGCCGCACGAAATCGGCACTTCCTTTCCGGGTTGCCGCCAGCGCAATAATGCTTCGGTTGAAAATATCTTGCCGCTTTCCATATTCACCTGCGGCTGGAAATACAGCGCGAATTCATCCTGCGCCAAGGCCCGTCGCAAACGGTTTCCCAACTCAAGGCGTTGCCGCGCTTTCTTGTTGAGAGCCGGCGTGAAGAACTGATAATTGCCGCGCCCTTTTTCCTTGGCGTAGTACATTGCCACATCGGCCGCGCGCATCAGGCTTTCCACATCGCCGCCATCGTCTGGATAGAGTCCGATGCCGATACTGCCCCCGATATGCAATTCGTGGTTGGCAACGATGAAGGGTTGATCCAGCGCATCCAGTATTTTTTGCGCCACCAGTGCAGCATCGTCGCTGTCATTGAGTAACAGGAGGCTTATCACGAACTCGTCGCCGCCCAGACGGGCCACGCTATCGCCTTCGCGCAAGCACTCCTGCAAGCGGCGGGCGACCAGTTGCAGCAAAGAATCGCCAACATGATGGCCGAGCGAATCGTTGATGTGCTTGAAATAGTCGAGATCGATGAACAATATTGCCAATTGGTTCTTGTGGCGGTGTGCCTGCGCGATGGCCTGCTTGATACGGTCCTGCAACAGCACGCGATTGGGCAAGTCGGTCAGTGCGTCGTAATGCGCCATGTAACGAATCTGTTCTTCTGCCTGCTTGCGCTCGGCATTCTCCTCTTGCAATTTGGCATTGGCTTCAGTCAGTTCAGCGGTGCGTTCCATTAGTTCAGCCGTGCGTTCCTGTACCCGCTGTTCCAAGCTCTTTTGCAAGTTCCGCAACGACATGTGGGTTTTAATCCGTGCCAGCACTTCTTCTGCCTGCAAGGGGCGGACAATATAATCGATGCCGCCGCTGGCAAAGGCTTTCATTTTGTCGAGTTCATGATCCGCCGAGCTGATGAAAATGACGGGAATGTCACGCGTGCGGGGGGACGCTTTGAGTCGCTCGCACACTTCATAGCCGTTCATGCCCGGCATGATGATGTCTAGCAAAATCAGGTCGGGCAGAGTGGATTGCACGAAGCGCAGCGCCGTTTCACCATCGGTGGCAGGATGCACGAGATAGCCATGCGCGCTTAGCATCTGCATTAACAGACGCAGATTGGCTGGCGTATCGTCAACGATCAATATCCGGTCCCGATGTTGATCAAGTTCATCCGCAATGGCGGTCGTCGACACGTTCATGTTTGCTCTTTCCGATCGACGTCCTGGATCAAGTGCAGCATCCGGTTGTATTGAAATTCATTGGCCATCATTTCCAACGCATGTGCCAGAGGCACATCCGGCACCGCGCCAATCGCATTCGCCACTGTCACCGTATCGAGTTGGATCAAAGCCTGTTTCAGCGTACTGCGCAGCGTCACGGGCAGCGCCGCCAACGCAGCAACATCGACCGGCACCGAGGAAGAGGGGACAGCGGCAGGGTCGTCCTGATAGACAAAGCGCACGCCCAAATGTTTCTGCATCAGCGCAAACAAGTCGGCTTCCTGGAACGGCTTGCGCAGAAAATCATCGCATCCCGCCGCCAGGATGTTTGAGCGCTCTTCCTCGAAGCTGCTGGCAGTCAACGCGATGATCGTGGTGGCTTGCCCATTGGGGCTGGCCTTGATAAGGCGCGTGGCGGCGCGCCCATCCAGCACCGGCATGCGCATGTCCATCCAGATCAGATGCGGCTGCCAGGCGTTCCAGCTATCGACTGCTTCCTGGCCGTTGGCCGCTTCGCGCACGTCGAAGCCGAGCGGGGTCAGCAGGCGCACCAGCAACTGGCGGGCTTCGCAGCGATCGTCAACGACCAGGATGCGATAGCGCGACTGGCCGGGCGCCAGCGCCACGACCCGGCGCGTCGCCCGCTCGGCCGGTGCGGCTACCGCTTGTGCATCCACTACCTGCAGCGGGAGGTCGAAGCTGATGCTCGTTCCTTTCCCGAGCTGACTGTCGATGCGCATCTCACCGCCCATCAAGCGTACGAAGCTGCGGCTGATGGACAGGCCCAATCCGGTTCCTTCCTGAGCTTGCCTTCCAGCACTGGTTTGCATGAAGGGAGTGAAAATGTCCTGCAATTCTTCGGCGGCAATCCCCGGGCCGGTGTCCGTTACCGCAAAACCCAAGCGCGCGCCGGCTGGCGCAGCCAGGTGGGCAATGTGCACCGTCACGCCGCCTTGCCGGGTGAATTTCAGCGCGTTGCCGAGCAGGTTGATGAGCACTTGCCGCAGCTTGAGCGGATCGCTGCGTACAAAATGCGGCACGTTGTCTTGCTCGAAGCGCAGCGTCAGATCCTGATCCTGCGCTTTGAAAGCGAACATTTCTTCCAGCTCCTCCAGCATCGCATGGAGGTCGAAACCGGCTTCATTGAGAACTGTGCGGCCAGCTTCGATCCTGGCCAAGTCGAGCACCTGGTTGATGAGCATGCGCAAGTGCTCGCCGCTGCGCAAGATGATGGCCAAGTCTTCCTTGGCCTCGTGCGGCAGCGCCGGCTGGCGTTCCATGAGGTGGGCAAAGCCGAGCAGGGTATTCAAGGGTGAACGCAGTTCATGGCTCATGTTGGCCAGGAACGTGCTCTTGGCAGCGTTGGCCGTGTCGGCGTTCTTGCGGGCAACGCGTTCGGCTTCGGCTTGCCTGCGTTCGGTCAGGTCGAGCACGAAGGCCACGCCTTGCTCTTGCGAGCCTTCGAAGAGTGCAGAGCCGATCAGCACCGGGATACGGCTGCCGTCTCTGCGGATAAATTCCTTTTCGTACGGGGTGCACGCGCCGGTGCTGCGCACTTCCGCCGCTTTTTGCTCATCGAGCGCGCGGTATGCCGCTGGGGTGAGATGGATCCACTGTATTTTTCCGGCCAGCAGATCCTCGCGACGATACCCGATCATGGACAAGAAAGCGTCGTTGGCCTCGCTGACGCCGCCCTGCAAATCAAAAAAAAGGATACCGATGATGTTGGATTCGACCAGATGCCGGATGCGTGCTTCCCGTTCCCGCAGCGCTTCCTCTGCGCGCTTTCGCTCGATATTTTCTTGCTGCAAATCGGTATAGAGCTGGGCGTTTTCGAGCGAGATGGCAGCTTGGCTGGCCAGCAGTTCCAGTACTTTTACCCGGCTCGGGGTGAAGGCATGGGTGGCAAGGTTGTTTTCCAGGTAAAGCAAGCCGATCAGCGCAGATTGCCGAAGAATCGGCAGGCACAGCACGGACTTGTGGCGTCGTTGCAAAAAATAAGGGTCTGTCGAAAACGGGTGCGGTTCGGTGGCATCCATCAGCAGCACCGGCTCCCGGCTGCGCCGGACATAATTGAGAATTGATGTGGGCAAGGGGGTATGCGCTTGAGCCTGCCCGAAGTGCAAGCGCACCTGCACCGTCTGCTGGTTGACGCCGGCATCGGCGGCAAGGTCCAGTTTTTCGTTTCGGACCAAGAGCAAACAGCCGGTCTGCGCACCGGCGTTTTCGAGCACGATGCGCATGAGCGTGTCGACCAGCTCGTTCAGAACGATCTGGCCGGAGATCGCCTGCGAGGCTTTGGCGACTGCTAGCAGATCCAGCTGAGTCACGTTAGTCACGTTATCGAGCGGTGTGGCGGCAGCGCGCACCGTTTGCGCGCGCAGCTGCGGATGGCGTTCGTCGAGCTGCTTGACTTTGCCCTCTGCACCCCAGCGCGCATAACAGCTGCGGGCCTGTTCCAGATGGGCGCGGCCGGCGGTCGGAAAGCCGCGTGCCAGATAAAATCCTGCGGTAAGTTCGTGCGCGATTGCCTCGTTCTGGACGAACCCGTTTTCGTGAGCTGATTGAATGGCTTGCTCGTACCGGTGCATGGCCGCAAGATCGTCTCCCTCCAGGCGCGCAATTTCAGCCGATACCAAGGCGAACTTGTCGTAGAAAGTAGGGGGGTAGTTTTCCGCCCATTCGCGCAGCTGTCCCTGGTGCGCCGCCAGCACTTTGCGCCATTCACGCTGCTCGTCGGGAGCCGCTTTCTCATGAAGCGCCGCCAGCGTGAGGGCGGTGTAGTAGAAGTAGTTCAGCAAGGGGATTCGGCCGGCCAGGCCCCACAGCAATGCTTTCGCCTTTTGGGCGGCGGCAAAGGCCGCCATGTAGTCGCCCGACAGGAACCGCGCCTGCAGTTTGAGGACCCAGTACCGACAGAACAAACTGGTCATCCGATCCCCGGTCAGTTGCGCCTCGAAGAGTGCTTCATCGAACTGCGCGTCACTGAAGCTCGAGAAGGTCGCAGTCCGGCCCTGCATGTTCGCGATCAAGCGTTGATAGCTCACGATGGCGTCCGCGACGTCGCGGAATTTAACTTTCTGGACGAAGCGCAAACCTTGCTCCGACTCGTGCCACACCGCGTCGAGGGGCGTGCCTCGGAGGAGAAGGTCGGTGAGGGTATGGATCCAGCTGTAGCAAGCCGTGAAGAGATCGCCCGTCTCGATCGCGCTACGGAAAGCCTTCTGGATGAAATCGAGTGCGGTGGCAATCGGTTGCGTCCAGAGGACAGTCATTTGCATCGCAACATAGACCTTGGCCCGATAGACGAAGAAATCGTGTTTCTCGACCATCTCGCACGCAAGTTTCCCGAACCGATAGCCCTCGCTATAGCGGTGAAAGATCGGGCCAAGATGCATTCCGAAAAAGGCGTAGCCATGCGCAGAAGCGCCGGTCGTCCCATGCTGCAGACTCAGGTTGACGATGCGGCACAGAAGCAAGTAGGGCAGATTGATGTCGGTATAAAAGGCGGCGGGGTGAAGAACCGAAAGCACATCCACAGTGGTCCGCATCTCGGGATCGGCCATCGGCGGCAGATCGATCAGGCTCTCGATCGTGCGTCCCTTGAGGGCTCGCCAGACCGTCTCGTACTCGGCCTCTACTTGCTTCCAGCTCGGGTGCGGCGACATGTCGATGCCGAACAGTCGCAGGCATTCGAGCGCGCTGGCCACGGCCTGCGTGTTCTCCGATTTCACGACGTGCATATCGATCTTCAGGCGATAGGCTGCCGCCTGGTCTGTTTTCGACACGCCTTTTTGCAGGAGCACTGCGATAAACTGCATGGCGGTGTCGAAATTGCTGGCCAAGAACTCGCAGTTCGCCCGTTCAAGCCACAGCTCGAATGTCAGTTGGTAATGGCTTTCCCAATCGTTTTCCTCCAGCAAGGCCATGCCGGCCGCGAGATACCTGCAGGCTGAGGCATAGGCCGCCGATGCCTTGGCCTTGCGTCCGGCATGCAGGTTGAGCCGCGCCACCTCTATCTTCTCTAACCGATCGACCAGCAGCGCCGCGCCCAAGTTAAGCTGGTTCGTCATATCGAAAATATGCTTGCTCATCTCGTTGGCAGTCATGCTCGCCATGAGCGCGCGGCCGATGCGCAGATGGAACTCGCTGTGCTGCTCTTGCGGAGTCAGCGAATAAGCTGCCTGCTGGATGCGGTCGTGCAGGAATTTGCAACTGCCGTCGGTACGTATGATCAAGCCTTCTCGAACCGCGGCCAGCAGGTTCTGCCCGACATCGACTTCGGAATTTCGGCCAACCAGCGCCAGACTGCGTAGATCAAATTTGTTGCCAAGGCAAGCAGCCAGTTGCAACGCTTCCTGCGCTTGTACCGGCAGCCGCCGCAACTTTTCCACCATGAGATCGACCACGTTGTCGGCAAAATCCTTGGCCTTGATCTTGTCCAGATCCCACTGCCATCCCCGTTCTTGCGCAGCCCATTGCAACAAACCCTCCTTGTGGAGCGAATCGAGGAATTGGGTAAAGAAAAATGGATTGCCTTCGGTTCTTTCAAATACAAGGCGCGTAAGCGGTTCGCACAATGCTGCTTCTACATGCAGTGTGTTGGCCACCAATTGGTTCAACTGCGCAACCGACAGCGGCGCGAGCTTGATCTCATTGACTAATGCGTCACTGTGACGGATCGCATCGAGGCTGGCCATCAGCGGATGCGTCATGCTCACTTCATTGTCGCGATAGGCCGCGATCAGCAGCAGGTAGCGGGTATCCGCGTGCGTGAGCAGATGTTCGATCAGTGTCAGGCTGGCGGCGTCGATCCACTGCAAGTCATCAAGAAACAGGGTCAGCGGATGCTCTTTCTTGGTGAACACGGCGATGAACTGTCGGAATACCATGCGGAACCGATGCTGCGCCTCGGTCGACGGTAGCACCGGCACTGGCGCTTGTTTGCCGATGATGAGTTCGAGCTGAGGCAGGATATCGACGATGAGCTGGCCGTTGGCGCCAACCGCTTCCTGAATCTGCTGCCGCCAGCCGATGATGCTCGCCTCGCTTTCGGCCAGCAGCTGTTGCACCAGTTCGCGAAACGCCTGCGTCATGGTGGCGTAGGGAATGTCGAGCTGGTACTGGTCAAATTTACCGGAGATGAAGTAGCCCCGCTTTTCCACGATCGGTCGATGCAATTCACCGACCAGGGCCGACTTGCCGATTCCCGAGTAGCCAGAGACCGTTACCAGCGCCGCTTGACCGCTGGCTGCCATGCGATCGAATGTGGCCAGCAGCGTCGCTATTTCCTGCTCGCGCCCATAGAGCTTGTGCGGGATTTGAAAGCGCTCCGAAAAATCCTCCGCCCCCAGTGGGAACGGGGCGATGCTCCCGCACGATTGCCATTGCGCCAGACACCGATCGAGATCGAGCTGCACGCCGCGCATGCTCTGGTATCGATCTTCCGGCAACTTGGCCAACAATTTCATCGCGATGTCCGATACCGACTGCGGCACCTCAGGCGCGACTTCGCGCGGTGGCCGCGGGATGCGCGCAATATGGCAATGCGTCCATTCCAAGGGATCGTCCGCGGAAAACGGCAACTGGCCAGTCAGCATCCGGTAAAGCGTGATGCCGAAGGAATAGAAATCGGTACGGTAATCGACCACGCGATTCATGCGCCCGGTTTGCTCGGGCGATATATAGGCCAAGTCGCACGAGCGTGCGGTCAGTCCATTGGACGAAAAAGTCTGATCCTGAAGGGTGGCGATGCTGAAATCGGCCAGGAAAACTTGATGACTTTCCAACTCGACCAGAAGGTTGGCAGGCCGGATATCCTGGTGAATGACTTGGGTCGCATGCATGTCCGCCAAGACATGTGCCAATCGGCTGGCGATGTTCAGGCAGGTCGAAAGATCCATGCGCAAGCCACGATCAAGAACGGATTCGAGCGACTCGCCTGCGAAGTTGTCCAAGACCATCGCCAAGCACCCGTGTTCATTAATCAGGGCTGTCGGTTTCGCAATCCCCACGATATCAAGTGATTGGAGCAGCAGGTATTCGCCTCTGAAACGAGCAAGATGCCCGGTACTGACATTGTCAGAATCGAACTGCTTCAAAATGACCGGCGTATCGTCTTCCAAACGTCGCGCGCGATAAAGATGAGAACCTGCTGTCGTGCCGATGTGGTCAAGTACTTGATAACGTGCAACCATAGCTGTGTTTGCCAGTGTTGATGTACTTTTTCTTGATGTGCCTTTTTAAGATCACAACCGGCTTCTCCCAACAGTGCTCTACATACCCCACCTCGGTGTGGCAGCGGGATAACAAAGGACATTGCGCTTGAAAATTGCCACCAAGCTGAACACCTTCTAGGTCAGGCGCTTTGGAATTGGCATGCAGGAATAGTGAGTAAGTATGTATCTGCGAGAAATATAATCGGGAATGGAAATTAGAGTCACGGTTCAGAATATAAGTTCACTCGCTGGTTACAGGCACGGCAACCCATGAAGCATGCTAAGGAACGTGCACGAAATAACTTCCCGATGTGTCTCGCGGCAGATGGGCGCATTGCAGCGTTGCCCCTCGTTTGTATAGCTCGCTACACGGCACTCGGGACGCCTTGCACTGCATCCCCTCTGCCGCGTCCAAATCGGGAAGTTATTTCGTACACGATCCTAAGCGCAACTTCGATCCGCGCCAGATTTGCGCAGGATAATGACTGTCTCTGCTCTCCATGCCGATTGCCTTGCGCAATGGCGGTCAACACGTTCATGTTTGCTCTTTCCGATCGACGTCCTGGATCAAGTGCAGCATCCGGTTGTATTGAAATTCATTGGCCATCATTTCCAATGCATGTGCCAGAGGCACGTCCGGCACCGCGCCAATCGCATTCGTCACCGTCACCGTATCGAGTTGGATCAAAGCCTGTTCCAGCGTACTGCGCAATGCCGCAGGCAGCGCCGCCAGGGCGGCGACATCCACCGGCACCGAGGAAGGGGGCGCGGCAGCAGGGTCATCTTGGTAAACAAAGCGCACGCCCAAATGTTTCTGCATCAACGCAAACAAGTCGGCTTCCTGGAACGGCTTGCGCAGTAAATCATCGCATCCCGCCGTCAGGATGTCGGCGCGCTCTTCCTCGAAGCTGCTGGCAGTCAACGCGATGATCGTGGTGGATTGCCCATTGGGGCTGGCCTTGATAAGGCGCGTGGCGGCGCGCCCGTCCAGCACCGGCATGCGCATGTCCATCCAGATCAGATGCGGCTGCCAGGCGTTCCAGCTATCGACTGCTTCCTGGCCGTTGGCCGCTTCGCGCACGTCGAAGCCGAGCGGGGTCAGCAGGCGCACCAGCAACTGGCGGGCTTCGCGGCGATCGTCAACGACCAGGATGCGATAGCGCGGCTGACCGGGCGCCAGCGCCACGACCATGCGCTGCATCTGGTTGTTCGCATCAGCCATCGTCTCCGCGTCGACTGCCTGCAGCGGGAGGTCGAAGCTGACAGTCGTCCCTTGCCCGAGCTGACTGTCGATGCGCATCTCGCCACCCATCAAGCGCACGAAGCTGCGGCTGATGGCCAGCCCCAACCCGGTTCCTTCACGCATTTTCCGACCGCCTTGGGCTTGAACGAAAGCGTTGAACAGGCTACTCAATTCTTCCTGGGCAATGCCAATACCGGTATCGAGCACCGTAAAAACCAATCGACCATCGGATGCTGCGAGTTGGCTGACTTGCAGCGTAACCTTGCCTTGCTCCGTAAATTTCAGCGCATTATCGAGCAGGTTGATCAACACTTGGCGCAGCTTGATCTGGTCGGTTCTAATATATTGTGAAACATCCGGATTGCATTTGATGCTCAACTGCAGACCTTTGCTCGCGGCCTTGAAAGCAAACATGTCTTCCAACTCATCCAGCAGGCGCTCAAGGTCGAAATTCACGGTGTCGAGCATTAATCGTTCCGATTCGATCTTGGACAGGTCGAGCACCTGATTGATGAGCGTGTGCAAGTGTTCGCCGCTGCGCAAGATGATAGCCAAGTCTTCTCTTGTTTCGCGCGGCAACGTCTGCTGGCGTTCCATGAGGCGGGCAAAGCCGAGCAGGGTATTCAAGGGCGAACGCAACTCATGGCTCATGTTAGCCAGGAAAGTACTCTTGGCGGCGTTGGCTTCTTCGGCGCTCTTGCGCGCAGCGCGTTCGGTTTCGGCTTGCTTGCGCTCGCTGACATCGCGAATCGCCGCAATGATCAAGCGGCCTTCTTCCGTATCGAGCGGACTCAAGCTGATACTCACAGGGAATTCGCTGCCATCTTTGCGCAAGCCATACAGGTCCAGGTCCATCCCCATCGTGCGCGCTTTTGCATTCGAAAAATAGGATGCGCGATGACTGACATGCCGTTCCCGAAATCGTTGCGGCATGAGCATCTCGATGGTTTGTACATAGAGCTCATTGCGTTCATAGCCAAACAGTTTCTCGGTTTGCGAATTAACAATCCGGATCTTCCCTTCACTGTTTGCAATCACCATTGCATCAGGTGCGGATTCCAGCACCCATTTGAATTTTTCATCTGCACGCTTGCGCTCGGCGATTTCCGCATGCAGCGCATCGATCGCATGGGTCAACGCCATCGTTCGTTGCTGGACCCGTTCTTCAAGCTCGGCATGGATCTTCTGCAATGCCTCTTTCGCCTGACCTCGTTCGATCGCGTAACGGATCGAGCGGACCAGCAAAGCACTGTCCACATGTCCTTTGACCAGGTAATCCTGTGCGCCAAACTGGACCGCTTGAAGGGCGATGGTTTCATCGTTCAGTCCGCTTAACACCACCACCGTCGGCACTGTCTGCATGTGTGCGAGCAAGCGATGCAGCGTATCGATTCCCACGCTCTCCGGCAAACCAAGGTCGAGCAGGACAACATCCACCTTGCAAGCCATTAGCCGTTCCACGCCGGCAGTCAGGTTGTCAACCCACTCCAGCTCGAACGCCAATTCCCTGGTCTGAGACAGCAATGTCTCAATCAAGTGGGCATCGCCGGCGTTGTCTTCGATGAGCAGTACTTTGATTGATGGACCCATGATCAATAAAAATTATGCGACATTCATGAACTCGTCGTCCCCGCTTGCGCGGCAATGACGGTGGTTTTGTTTTTCGGCCCCATTTCTGATCGAATCACTTTGGAGGCAATGCCACAATCATGAGCCAGAATTCTTCGATGGTTCTGACAATCTTGATGAACTGGCCGAAGTCCACCGGTTTGGTGATGTAGCAGTTGGCAGAGAGGTGGTAGGCGCGCAAGATATCTTCCTCCGCTTGCGAGCTGGTCAGCACGATGACCGGGATGGATTGCAATTTTCTATCTGCCTTGATGGCGGCCAGCACTTCGCGGCCGTCTTTCCTGGGCAGATTCAAATCCAGCAGGATCATATCGGGACGGGGCGCCTGACTGTACGGTTCTCTGCGATATAAAAAATCGAGCGCTGCCACGCCATCTTCGACGACATGCAGGTTGTTCCATACCTTGCCTCCTTTTAACGCTTCCTGGGCCAGCCGCACATCACCCGGGTTGTCTTCCACCATCAGGATTTCGATAGGGGCAGTGGATGTTGGTCCGTCCATAAAATAAGCACTCCTTGTTGCGGAATGGTAAAGAAAAAAGTCGAGCCGCTCCCGGCTTGCGACTTGATCCAAATAGTCCCGCCGTGGCGCTCGATAATTTTTTTGCAGATCGCCAAACCCATGCCGGTGCCAGGGTAGGCAGCGCGGCCATGCAAACGCTGAAACAAAATAAAGAGACGATCGAAATATTGCGGATCGATACCGATGCCATTGTCTTGCACTGAAAACTGCCAGTAACCGTTTTTTTCTTCGACGCCGATGTGAATGGCCGGCGCCTGGCCGCGCTGGAATTTGATCGCGTTGTCGATCAGATTCTGGAACAATTGCGCCAGTTGCGTGGCATCCCCGATCACGCTGGGCAAGGGGTCATAGCTAATCTGCGCAGCGCTTTCCTGAATCTTCACCTGCAGGCTGTGCAGCACTGTCTTGAGCACTGCTGCGCAATCGACCGGAGCGAATGGTTCGGCGCAAGTGCCAATCCGAGAATAGTTCAGCAAATCGCTGATCAACATTCGCATCCGTTTGGCGCCGTCCACCGCAAATTCGATGAATTGATTCGCATCGGCGTCGAGTTTGTCCTGGTAGCGCGATGCGATAAGCTGCAAGTAACTTCCGATCATGCGCAACGGTTCTTGCAGATCGTGTGATGCGACATAGGCGAATCGTTCCAGTTCAGCGTTGGAACGCGCCAGATCTTGCGAGCGCTCCTCCAGCACAGCTTCGGCCCGCTTTCTTTCGATGACTTCCGATTCGAGCTGCTGATTACTATTCTTCAATTCACTGGTGCGTTGCTGTACACGCATCTCCAGTTCTTCTTGCGATTTGCGCAACGCAATTTCTGCGCTTTTACGCTCGTTGTTTTCTTGCTGCAAGTCGGCGTAAAGTCGTGCGATTTCATTCTTTCTTATTTCCGAGTCCTCGGCGCGACGCTTGGCGCGTGCCGAGAGTTGTCCCACGATGATTGACGTGATGAGGAATGTGAGAAAAAGCATGCCGTCTTCGAGAGTGATGATGGAGAATGAGTCATGGGGTTTTAGAAATAAATAGTTCCATGACAGTGCATTAGCAATCGACGCGGTCAGCGCAGACCGTGTTCCCCACTTCGAAGCGATCAAAACGACCATGATGATTTCAGCAAAGCCCACGATCCCCGGCTTATCCCCAATGACGCCACGCAGCGGCAGAAAGACGAGCGTCACTACGATCGTGCTCAAGAATGCAGCGACGTAAGGGAGCAATCTTTTAATGTTCATGAACGCTTGCTTGCTGCCACAGTATGCGAGGTATCGAGGATGATCGTCGGGCGCGCCGCCGGTACACGCTCCTGCACGCACTGCGACTGGTAACGCATTCGGCAAATTTTCCACAAGTAAATGGCGTCTTTTTCGGCCTGACTGCCTTGCTTTCAAGAGTGTCGGCTTGCAAGGTACTACCATCACAATGGCATACGACATGCCACACGAATTCTCAGTTTCACCGTTGTTCGTTGTCGCCATAGTTTGCTATGACTTCTCCTCTCCCTTGCAAAGCGCGTATCCTCTTGCAAGAAGATATTATTGCTGCGCTGGCGTGATGCAGCGCTCCACGAATTTCCTGCTTTACATGCACCACGACACTCTTGCTACCTTCCTTGCCAGCCGAAAAAATCCATCGACTTCTTTTGACAGGGGGACGGGTACTGAAGGCGCTAGGAAAGAGCGAAACCTACTGTCTTGCAACTGAAGATTAGACGCAACACTCCGGCACTAGTTCAGCCCTTGCCGATACCCTTGACGAGCCCATGGCACCAAGGCGATTGCATGAAGCAATATATCGGCTGAGCTACTTCATATCGTCCACGAAACACACGAAAAGCACGAAAAAAATCGATCGCAATGGCTTTGCTATCCATTCTATTTATTGCGGATAATTTCTCTTTTTTTATTTGTTCGTGTCTTTCGTGCTTTTCGTGGACAAGGCTTTTCCTTCATGCAATCGCCCTGCCCATGGCACCCGTTTGCTTGCGGCATCATGCTCATGTCTGTTCCTTCCGATCGACGTTCTGGATCAAGTGCAGCATCCGGTTGTATTGAAATTCATTGGCCAGCATTTCCAATGCATGCGCCAACGACGCATCCGGCAACTCGGCCAGCGCCTCCGCAATTGCAACGGTATCGAGCCGGACCAAGGCCTGTTCCAGCGTATTGCGTATTGCCGCAGGCAGCGCCGCCAACGCAGCAACATCGACCGGCACCGAGGAAGGGGGAGCGGCGACAGGGTCGTCCTGGTAGACGAAGTGCACGCCCAGATGTTTCTGCATCAACGCAAACAAGTCGGCTTCCTGGAACGGCTTGCGCAGAAAATCATCGCATCCTGCCGCCAGGATGTCGGCGCGCTCTTCCTCGAAGCTGCTGGCAGTCAACGCGATAATCGTGGTGGCTTGCCCATTGGGGCTGGCCTTGATAAGGCGCGTGGCGGCGCGCCCATCCAGCACCGGCATGCGCATGTCCATCCAGATCAGATGCGGCTGCCAGGCGTTCCAGCTATCGACTGCTTCCTGGCCGTTGGCCGCTTCGCGCACGTCGAAGCCGAGCGGGGTCAGCAGGCGCACCAGCAACTGGCGGGCTTCGCGGCGATCGTCAACGGCCAGGATGCGATAGCGCGACTGGCCGGGCACCAGCGCCACGACCCGGCGCGTCGCCCGCTCGGTCGGCGCCACCATCACTTCCACGTCGACTGCCTGCAGCGGCAGGTCGAAGCTGACGGTCGTCCCTTGCCCGGCCTGACTGTCGATGCGCATCTCGCCACCCATCAGGCGCACGAAGCTGCGGCTGATGGCCAGTCCCAGTCCGGTTCCTTCTTGCGCCTGTCGTCCAGCACTGGTTTGCATGAAGGGGTTGAAAAGATATTGCAATTCCTCGGCTGCAATCCCCGGGCCGGTGTCCGTTACCGCAAAACCCAAGCGCGCGCCGGCCGGCGTAGCCAGGTGGGCGATGCACACCGTCACGCCGCCTTGCCGGGTGAATTTCAGGGCGTTGCCGAGCAGGTTGATGAGCACTTGCCGCAGCTTGAGCGGATCGCTGTGCACAAAATGCGGCACATTGTCTTGCTCGAAGCGCAGCGTCAGACCCTGATCCTGCGCTTTGAAAGCGAACATGTCTTCCATCTCATCCAGCATCGCATGGAGGTCGAAATCGGTTTCGTTGAGGACCGTGCGGCCGGCTTCGATCTTGGCCAAGTCGAGCACCTGGTTGATGAGCATGCGTAAGTGCTCGCCGCTGCGCAAGATGATGGCCAGGTCTTCCTTGGCCTCGTGCGGCAGCGTCGGTTGGCGTTCCATGAGGCGGGCAAAGCCGAGCAGGGTATTCAAGGGTGAACGTAGTTCATGGCTCATGTTGGCCAGGAACGTGCTCTTGGCGGCGTTGGCCGCCTCGGCGCTCTTGCGGGCGGCGCGTTCGGCTTCGGCTTGCCTGCGTTCGGTCAGGTCGAGTACGAAGGCCACGCCTTGCTCTTGCGAGCCTCCGAAGAGTGCGCCGCCGACCAGCACCGGGATGTGGCTGCCGTCCTTGCGCAGATACGCCTTCTCGTACGGGGTGCAGGTGCCGGCGCTGCGCAGTTCCGCTGCTTTTTTCTCGTCGAGCCCGCGGTATGCCGCTGGAGTGAGCTCGGTCCACTGTATTTTTCCGGCCAGCAGGTCCTCGCGCCGATACCCGACCATGCGCAAGAAAGCGTCGTTGGCTTCGCTGACGCGGCCCTGCAAATCAAAGAAGAAGACGCCGATGATGTTGGATTCGACCAGATGCCGGATGCGCGCTTCGCGTTCCCGCAGATCGGTATAGAGCTGCGCATTTTCGAGCGAGATGGCGGCTTGGCTCGCCAACAATTCCAGTACCGTGACCCGACCGGGGGTGAAGGCATGCGTAACGAGATTGTTTTCCAGGTAAAGCAGACCGATCAACACGGCTTGCCGCAGGATAGGCAGGCACAGCACTGACTTCGGACGGTGCCGGAAAAAGTAAGGGTCGCTGGAATACGGGTGCAGCGCCGCCGCGTCCTCCAACAGGACCGTTTCTCCGCTGCGCCGGACATAATTCAACATGGATTCCGGTAAGTCCGATGCGGGAAGATCGGGCTCCCGATGGAACTGCACGCGCCCATCCTGCTGCGCCACATGAGTTTCTGCAACCAGCGCGAGCTTGGTTTCGCGCATGAGGATCAAATAGGCGGTCTGTGCGCCAGCGTTTTCGAGCACGATGCGCATCAGCGTGTCGACCAGATCTTCCAGCAGGATTTGGCCGGAGATGGCCTGCGAAGCCTTGGCGACCGACAGCAGATCCATTTGCGCCAAGGATGTGGCGAGGGTTGCCTCTGGCTGCGCCTGCAATTGCAAATGGCGAGCTTCGAGTTGCCTGACCTTGCCGACGGCGCCCCAGCGCGCATAACAGTCGCGCGCCTTCTGCAGATAGGTGTCGGCGAAGGATCCGAATCCGCGCGTGTGGTAAAACGCGGCCGCGCGTTCATAAGCGAGTCCCATGTTGTGGACCAAGCCGTTCTCGCGGGACGACTGAATGGCTTGCTCGTAGAGGCGCATCGCGTCCAGCTCGCGGCCTTCAATGCGGGCAATTTCGGCGCCGACCAGCGCCGCGCGATTGGTGAAGTTCTCGGGGCAGTTTTGCGCCCATTCTTCCAATTGCTTGCAATGAACGGCCAACGCAGCGAGGTGCCGCATGCGCTCCTCGGGGCTTGCCTGGTCGTAGTGCGTAGCGCGCGCGAGTGCGCCATAAAAATGGTATTCGGCCACCTCGACGTGCGATGGCGAGGTCCAGAGCAGGCGCTGCGCCTTCGACGCCGCCTCAACGGCGACACCGTAATCACCGGTAAATAATCGCGCCTGCAACTTGCGGATCCAGTACCAGCAGGTGGCGATCGCAAGACGAGGGTCTCCCTCCAGATGGCGCTCGAATCGCTCTTCGTCGGACTCGGCATCGTTGAAGGAGGAGACGCTGGGGGGCGTGCCGCGCAGCGTGCGGATCAGTTGCAGCTGTCCGGTCAGGATATCGACTACCAGACCGAAGCGTGACTTGTGCGCAAAATCGAGTCCATGCTCTGCCTCGCGCTGTATTTCATCCAGCGGCTTGCCGCAGGCAAGCAGGTTTGTGACCAGGTGGTTGCAGCTATACAGCGCGAAGGTCAGGTCGCCGTTTTCGTTTGCGACCTCAAATGCGCGTCGCACCCACACGTAACCTGTTTGGAAGGGGCGCGTCCATGGCGTGACGACGTTTCCGAAATGCACGTACACACGGGCCTTGAAGCGATCCAGTCCGCGCTGGTCCACCAGTGCCAGACCCAGCTTGCCGAAGCGGAATCCGGCCTGGTAATCGCCGAAGCGCGGTCCGAGGATCATGCCGAGCCAGGCATAGCCCAGGCACGATCCATCGCTGTGTCCGTGCTCCAGGCTGAGGTTGGCCATGCGGCCCACGACCATGCCCAGCAGGTTCTCGTCGGTGAACAAGGCAGGCGGCAAAATCGTCGTGAGCACATCCATCGTCGCCCGCGAATCGGGATTGCTCATCAAGGGCAGGTCGACGAGTGCCTCGATCTCGCGCTCGGCCAACTGCTGCCGGATGCGCTCGAACTCCTGCTGCACATCGTCCGGCGTCGGGTGAGGCGACCATTGCACGCCGACGCGTCGCAGATAGTCGAGGCCTGCCTCGACCGCGCGGTCGCTGCGATCGAGGGTCGTGAAGAGGTTCACGCGCAAGCAGGTGACGGCGGCCAGGTCGGCGTGGTTGGCGGCGCGATTGCTCAGTATCGGAATGCGTTCCTCCACCGCTGCGAGATCGCCGCTCAGGTACTCGCACTCGGCCAGGTGGAGTGCGAGTGCGAAGCTGAGTTCGTAGCGCCGCGCCCAGCTGTCGGGCGCCAATAGCGCGCAGCCGGCCGCAAGGTAGGTCAGCGCCGCGGCATACGCCGTCGAGTCCTGAGCGCGCTTGCCGGCGATGAGATTGAGTTCGGCCAGCCGCTCGCGCTCGCCGGGTTCGGTGATCAATTCGGCGCCGCGATTGAAATGGTTGGTGATCTCGAAGATTTTTTGCTCGATCTCCTGCGATGGCGTGCGCGATGCGAGCAAGCGGCCGATCCTGAGATGCTGCGCCGCGCGCTCGCTTGCCGGGACGAGCGAATAAGCCGCTTCTCGTACGCGATCGTGCAGGAAGACATAGGTGCCGTTCGAGCGGAACACGAGTCCGGTGCGAACCGCCTCCCACAGTACAGAGTGGATCTGCGTCTCCGAGGCGCCGTGCAGCAGGCTCAGGTCAGCAATCGTGGCACTGCTGCCGAGGCAGCCGAGCAGTTTCAGCGCATCCTGGGTGGCGGCGGGCAGGCGGTTCAATTTGCCGACCATGAGTTCGACCACATTGTCGGTGAAGCCCTTGGCGCGGATGCGGTCGATATCCCAGGTCCAAACCGCCGCGTCCGGCTCGAACGCGAGCAGCCGTTCTTCGGCCAACGCGGAAATGAACTGGATTGTAAAAAAAGGATTGCCACCGGTCTTTTCGTGCACCAGCGTCGCCAGCTGTTGGGCGTGTTCGCGCGCGCAGTGCAGGGTATCTGCGATCAGCCGCGCCACGTCGTCCAGCCATAGCGGCGCGAGCATGATTTCGTGCAACGGCACCTGCCTGGCTCTGCGCATCGTATCCAGCGTGCGCATCAGAGGATGCAAGGCATCGACCTCGTTGTCCCGGTAAGCGCCGATCAATAGCAGGTAGCGCACTTCCGGTTCGGTGACCACTTTTTCCAGCAGTTCCAGCGTGGCCGTATCCAGCCATTGCAAATCGTCCAGGAACAGCACGAGAGGGTGCTGCGGTTGCGCGAACACACCCAGGAAGCGTAGCAACACCGTCTGAAAGCGGGGGTGTGCATCCTGCGGCGGAAGCTCTTGCACCGGCGGCTGTTTCCCGATGAGGAACTCAAGCTCGGGAATGAGTTTGACGACCAACTGGCCATTCGTGCTCAGCGCCGCTTGCAGCGCGTCCCGCCATTGCTTCACCTGCGCTTCGCTCTGGCCCAGGATCTGTCGCACCAGCGCCCGGAAAGCCTGCGCCAGCGTGGCGTACGGGACGTCGCGTTGGTATTGCTCGAACTTGCCGGCGGCGAACAGGGCGCGCCGTGGGACCAGCACCTTGTGCAACTCGCCTACGAGCGACGACTTGCCGATACCGGCATAGCCGGATACCAGCACCAGTTCCGGTGCGCCGTCGGCCACGACCCGCTCAAAGGTCGTGACCAGAACCTCGATCTTGGCCTCTCGCCCATAAAGCTTCTCCGGGATCAGCAATTGGGCCGAAGCGTCGTGCGAGCCGAGCGGGAAGGCGTCAATGCGCCCTTGCGACTGCCATTGCGCCAGGCAACGGCGCAGATCGGCCTCCAGCCCGGCGGCAGTCTGGTAACGCTCTTCGGCCGCTTTGGCAAGCAGCTTCATGACGATGGCCGAGAGCAGGGCGGGAATGCCGCGCACATGCTCGACGGGCGAAGTCGCCTGCCGTGCGAGGTGGCAATGGAATAACTCCATCGGGTCCGAGGCAGTAAACGGCAGCTTGCCGGTCAGCATTTGGTAGAACGAGACGCCTAACGCGTAGAGGTCACTGCGGGAATCGATCGAGCGGTTCATGCGGCCGGTCTGCTCGGGCGCCATGTAGGCCAGCGTGCCGATGACGTCCTCGGGTCGCGCCAGCGTTTGGCGCTCGCGCGGCTGGCGACTGGCGATGCCGAATCCCATGAGGCGGACCGCGCCGGTGCTCGCATCGACCAGCACGTTCGCCGGCTTGATGTCCTTGTGCACGATGCCGCGCTGGTGCAGTTGCGCCAGCGCGGCCGCCAGTGCGCTGGCCATGCGCAGGAAAAAACCTATCTCCATCGGTTGCTCGATGAAGTTATCGAGTGGCTCGCCTCCAGGGTCTGTCAACAGCAGCAGCAGGCGACCGTCACGATGCACCAATGCGAGAGGCCGAACCGCCCACTGCGGATCAAGTTCGTCCCGCAACGCGTACTCATGTTCGAGTCGCTCAACACTCGCCGCTCCGGGAAGATTTGAGGCAACTGCCTTCGCCAGTTTCGGTTCGGCTGCATCCGGCTCTCGCACTCGGTACAGCACAAACTCGGTGTCGCGCCGCACAGTCTCAAGTTGCCAGCGTGACGGTGTCATGGGAAAAGCCATTGATAAGGCTGGTGTGATTTTCGTTCTGGTATGAAGGCGTCGATCGAGCCGATCATTATCTTGTCATGATTGGGGGAATACGGAGAAAGTCCACCGATAGAATTGGACGTAGATAACAGGTCAAAGTTCGCGAACCGAGTAGCAAGCGTCTGGTCTAATTTTTTTTGCAGATTTGGCTTGATAGACACTGGTCCACTGCGAAAACGATAGTCTGAACAGCTTCCCTCGTTTTCGCATTTGCGGGAATAACGATGATTTGAAATGTTGCACTTCAATATTGACTGCAAAAAAATGTTTTCGTTTCAAAAGCGCAAGTTGACGACGAGTGAGGAGCAAGCCTTATGAAGAAGTGCTCCCTGGTGAACCCAGCCGCGCTGGTTGCGTGTCTTTTGTTAATACTGAGCGCGAGAGCGGGTGCGGCAGTTCCACTATGCGACAAATCACAAATTCGGCTGGTTAATTCGATGCGCGAGATCGCGCAGCCTTATCACGCCAATCTGGACAAGGGCGGGAGGATGTTCGCAAAATGGGCGGGACTTGAACAACGTTACGTACTGCAACTTAACCAGGGCGATTCCGCCAAGCAGGTATCTCTGATGCGAGGATTGCTGACCACCAATCCGAAATGCACGATCTTCAATGTCGAACCGAATGCCGATCCAGTCATCTAGCCGATAGTCGACACTGCGAATCGGTCCGGTGCCTGGATCGTCACGCACTGGGCGCATGGCGAGGGTCTGCATCCATTCGATGGCAACGATCAATGGATTGCGCATGTGGCGGTCAATAGCCTCGATGCCGGCGTGGCGATCTCGAAAATCCTGGTCGATGCCATCGGCGGCAAGGGCGGCATCGTGGCGCTGCAAGGCCGGCTCGATACGGACCCGGCGCGCAAGCGCTTTGCGGGTTTGCAGCAGGTGCTGAAGGGCAAACCCGATATCCAGCTTCTCGATCAGCAGAGCGCCAACTGGGACCGTACGGCAGCCTTCCCGGTCATGCAAACCTGGTTGGCCAAGTATGGCAATCGGATCAAGGCCGTGTGGGCGGCCAACGACGACATGGCCTTGGGCGCGCTCGAAGCCTTGCGTGCGGCAGGCTTGGCCGGCAAGATTCCGGTGGTCGGCGTCGATGGCATTCCAGAGGCGATTGATGCCATCGGTAAAGGCGAGATGAGCGCTACGGTATCGAGCGATGCTTACTATCAGGGCAGCATCGGTCTGGCGATGGGCGTGTGCGTGCTCACCGGGCAGACGCCGCTGCCGAAGACTTGGCCGAAGGAAAAGCGCGAGTTCTATCTGAAGCTCCAGGTCATCACGAAAGGCAATGCCGCGCAGTATCGCGGCGATCCGCAGCCATCGGCTTATATACCTGAGTGGGATTGCGCCAATCTATGGAACCGCAGCACCGGCCCGGCGTTTTAAAACTTGCCCGTTTGCGGCTGTGGGGGCCTGGCCTCGCACTGATTGTCCTGTGCGTGGGCTTCGGCCTCGCCGAGCCCCGCTTCGCCAGCGTGGAAAACTTGTGGGCAATCGCGGACCGCTCTGCCATTCCTTTGATACTGGCAGTCGGGATGACGTTTGTTGTGCTGCAAGGATCGATCGATTTGTCGATCGAAGGGGGGATGGCAACTTGCTCGCTGACGCTCGCCATGCTGGTGCTCAACAGCCGCAGCGGGCTCGATCTCGGACTGCTCGGCGTCGTGCTGGCACTGTTGCCAGGTGTGGCCATCGGTCTTTTGAACGGGATCGTGGTCACGCGACTGGGTGTGCCGTCGTTCATGGCCACGCTCGGCACTTGGTCGGCGGCCTTGGGGGCCGCGATGTTGTTGTCTGGCGGCCAGCCGCCGCTGATTCATGATCAGGCGCTGCGCGCCTTTGGCCTCGGGCGGACTGGGGCGGTGCCGAACCTGGTTCTCGTCGCCATCCTGGTTCTGGCGCTCGGTTATGTGCTGCAAAATTACACGCGCTTCGGCCGCTACAGCATGGCGATCGGAGGCGGGGAGGCGCTGGCCCGCCTTTCCGGTCTTGCAGTCGATCGATACAAGGTGGCGGCCTTTGCCTTTTCGGGATTTCTCGCCGGACTCGGCGGGGTTCTGGGGTCGATGCAGATCGGACTGGGCCATGTCGATATCGGCTTCGGGCAAATGCTGGCGACGATCACCGCCGTGGTGATTGGCGGCACTTTGCTTAGCGGCGGTCGCGGCGGCGTACTGCAATCGGCGGTGGGAACGCTCATATTGGCCGTGCTTGCCAACGGCATGATCTTCGTCGGCATTACGCCCGACATACAAAAGGCGGTGCAGGGCGCAATCATCCTGGCGGCGTCGTTGTTGGCGACTTGGCACTTGCGCAGCCGTTTGCGGAGCGTCGCATGAGTCAGGCGGTACTGCGTGTCGAGGGGGTGAGCAAGCGTTTCTCCGGCATCCTGGCGCTGGACCAGGTATCGATCGAAGTGCGTGAACACGAGGTGGTCGGGTTGGTCGGTGCGAACGGCGCGGGCAAGTCTACGCTGCTCAAGGTGCTGGCCGGTTTGTGCCGGCCCGACTGTGGACGCATCGTTTTGCGCGGCCAAGCGATCACGCTGAAGGATGTCTGCGCCGCAGCCGATGCAGGCATCGGCATGGTGTTCCAGGAACAATCACTGCTGCCCAATCTGAGCGTTGCCGAGAACATCCTGCTGGGGCATGAAGGGGCGGTGTTGCGCGCCGGTTTCTACAACTGGAGCGCGCTTCACGCGTTGGCTGCGGCGCAGCTCGACAAGCTCGGCTGCACCATCTCGCCCTCGGCGCAGACCGACACCTTGTCCTTCGCTGAGAGGCAGGTGATCGAACTGGCCAAGGTTCTGACGCTCGAAGAGCGCGCGCAACACCCGCCTGTCATTCTGCTCGATGAACCGACTTCAATGCTCGATGCCGGGCAACTTGAGATTGTCATGGCGCGGATCGAACGCCTGCGCGGGCGCGCCTGCGTCGTGTTCGTGTCGCACCGGCTCGACGAGGTGCTGCGGCTGTGCGACCGCATCTACGTGATGCGCGATGGCCGCTGCGTTGCAGAGCGCGCGCGGGAGGGCTGCAAGGCCGCCGATCTCCAACAGCTCATGCTTGGTCCTGGCATCGAAGATGACCGGCAGAGGATGCCGGGATCAACGAGTCAGTCTGCGACGATGGATTCAGCGCGATTAAGTTTTCATTTAATCGCGCCGCATTCTCATCCTCTGCCTCGGGGCATAGGTGTCTACAATTCTCCCAGCCCTCCCCCGCCTGCGGGAGCATGGGTATCTGCTCATCTTCGCAAGAGAAGCGGTCTTGGCAAACCCACTCCCTTGCAGGGCTCCACGAAACCCCTGCTTCACCATGCTGCACGAAACCCCTGCTTCGCCCACAACCCTCTCCCGCCTGCGGGAGAGGGGGCATTTTTTCGCTTGGCAAAGATGGATGGCTATCTACTCTCTCCGGAAGAGGAGATGCGGCTCCATACAGATTCGTGCCGCATCAACAGGCTCAGCGTACACGCGCTCAGCCGCGCCGGCAGCTACCAGGCAGTCAGCTTCGAACTGCGCGCCGGTGAAGTGCTCGGCATCGCCGGCGTGGAGGGTTCCGGGCGCGAGAGCCTGTGCCGCACGCTGTTCGGCGCCGAGGCGCCCGATAGCGGCGAGATCGTACTCGACGGACAGCCGGCCCGGCTGGCCGAGCCCGCCGATGCGGTTCGGCTCGGCATCGGCTATGTGCCGGCCGAGCGCCATGTCGAGGGCATCGTTGCTGGGCTGAGCGTGCGGGAAAACATGACGTTGGCGCATCTCGACCAGTTGCGGCGCGGCCCGTTCATCGATCTTGCCCGCGAGAAGGCGCTGGTCGGAAGCTGGATAGCGCGGCTGGGCATCAAGCCATGCACAGCGCAGACGCCGGTGCATCACCTCAGCGGCGGCAACCAGCAGAAGCTCGTGCTCGCAAAATGGCTGATTGCGCGCACGCCAAAAATCCTGATCCTCGACCACCCCTTGCGCGGGCTCGACATCGGGGCCAAGGCAGAGATCATCCCTCTGATCCGCCAGCTCGCCACAAGCGGTATCGGCATTGTGCTGATTGCCGATACCTTCGACGAGCTGATCGCGCTGAGCGACGCCATCCTCGTGATGAAGGATGGTGTCGTTTCAGGTCATTTCCCCGCCGCCGCTGCGAAGCCGTCCGAGCTTCAGATTCTTGAGCGCATGGTCTGATATGTCTCTGCTCGATTGGTCTGCGCAGAAAAACGCTTATGGCAATGGCGCACGCCGGATCATCGTACCGTTCATGCCGCTCGCGGTTCTGCTCGCTCTCTTGGGTGCTGTGGGCGTGGCCGAACCCGCGTTTCTGTCTCTCGACAATCTGAGCGTGCTGGCTGGTGAGTCGAGCGTGATCCTGCTGCTGGCGAGCGGCCAGACGCTGGTGATCCTGCTCGGCGGCATCGACTTGTCGGTGGCCGCGCTGGCCGCGCTGGCTTCGGTGCTGATTGCGCTTGTGCTGCCGTCGCTGGGAGGCGGCGGCGTGCTTGGTGTGCTGGCGCTGACCACTCTCATCGGTGCTTTTCAGGGCGCACTCCACGCGCGTGCCCAGATACCTTCGATCGTCGTCACGCTGGCCGGCTTCGGCATATGGTCGGGCCTGGCACTGGCGATCGCGCACACGACCATTCCGGTTGACACTGGCTATGCCGCCGTCGGCTGGCTCGAAGGCAGCAGCTTTGGGGTACCTCATTCGTTCGCCTTTGCGGCTGCGGCGCTCATCGTCCTGGCCGCATCCTTGCGCTGGCTCCCGTTTGGCCGTGCCATCTACGCAGTCGGCCTTAACCCAAGGGTGGCATTACTTTCCGGAATTCGTGTCGGGCGGGTGAAGACCTTTGCCTTCGCGCTGAGCGGACTGTTCTCCGGGCTGGCCGGGATGGCGATGGTGGCGCGCACCTACAGCGGCAACCCGACGATTGCCGACAGCCTGCTCCTGCCGAGTATTGCTGCCGTCCTGATTGGCGGCAACGCCATGACGGGCGGGGTAGGGGGGATGGGCCGTACGTTGATTGGCGTGCTGACGGTTACTGTTCTTCGAATTGGCATCGCGGCAATCGGTCTCGATCCCGCCTACGAGCCCATCGTCTATGGCGTACTGGTGGTGGCGGCGGTGGCACTCACCATTGATCGCTCCAGGATTCTGGTAACGAAGTAGTCGTCATTCGGTAACTTTTGCGTGAGCAAATCCCTGCCAAACCAATGAACTATGCTTGGTGTGGGAAGGTCTTACTAAAATAACATTTATCTACGACATGCCCTATTAGCGGCCCCTACATGCCCTATTTGCAGCCCCTCTCCGATTCGACATTTCGTCTCCTGTTCGAATCGACTCCGCACCCCTACCTGATACTGCGTTGCGAGCCGAGTTTTACGATCGTTGCAGTCAATGAGCACTATTTGGCTGCTACCGGGAAGACGCGATCTGCTATCGTCGGCCGTGGTTTGTTTGAGGTGTTCCCCGACAACCCAAGTGATCATTCCGGTAGCGGGGTCAGCGACCTGCGAGCCTCATTGCAGCGGGTGATGCGCGATCGCATGCCCGACACCATGGGTGTCCAGAAATACGATATTCCCCGTGCTGGAGGCGCCGAGGAAGACTTCGAGGTGCGCTACTGGAGCCCCGTCAATACACCGGTCTTCGGTCCGGATGGCGGTCTGCTTTATATCATCCACCACGTGGAAGATATTACCGACTTCATCCTGTCGCGCGAAAGCGCTGCGCGCATCGAGAATGTGGAGCAGCGGGCACAACGGATGGAGGCCGAAATATTGCATCGGGCGACGGAAATGAAAGAAGCCAATCGCAAGCTCAAGGCAGCCATGGAGGAGCTGGAACGCCGCGAGGCCGAATTGATGCAGTTCAACGAGCGGCTGCGAGAACTGGATCATGCGAAGACGGAATTCTTCGCCAACGTGTCGCATGAATTCCGCACGCCGCTTACCTTGATGCTGGGTCCCATCGAGGACTTGCTGGAACGGCATATCTCGCTTCCTGCGCCAGATCGCCAGGAATTGCTGAAAATTGCGCATCGCAACGCTTTGCGGCTTCTCAAGCTGGTCAATACCTTGCTGGATTTTTCCCGGATCGAGGCAGGTCGCGCGCGTCCAGTCTGGCAAGCGACCGATCTTGCCGCCTACACAGCGGAACTTGCGAGCAATTTCGAATCGGTATGCGACTGGGCAGGCCTGGTGTTTATTGTGGACTGCCCGCCGCTGCCGCAGCAAGTCGAGGTCGACCGCGACATGTGGGAAAAAATAATCCTGAACCTGCTTTCCAATGCCTTCAAATTCACTTTCGCGGGACGCATCGAGGTCCATTTGCGCGCGGTGGATAGTGCAGCGGAACTGAGCATCATCGATACCGGCACCGGTATTCCAAAGCATGAACTGCCTCACATATTCGAACGTTTTCATCGGATCGAGGGGGCGCATGGCCGCACCTACGAGGGCAGCGGCATCGGACTCGCATTGGTCAACGACCTCGTCCGCCTGCACGACGGGCGCATTGACGTGGCAAGTAACGCGGGGCAGGGTAGTCGCTTCACCGTTCGCATTCCGCTTGGCGTGAAGCACGCAAGCACCGATGTCGCTGCTGAAACGACAGCAGCGACGCAGGCGGGGTCCCGTCCACTGAGGCAAGCCTTCGTCGAAGAAGCGTTGCAATGGTTGCCTGATACCGCCGCCGTCGTGCCGCCGAATGAAGCACGCCCGACGGAAAAACTGGGGCGTATCGTGGTGGCCGACGACAATGCCGACATGCGTACCTATATCCGGCGCTTGCTGGCGCAGGCCGGCTACACAGTCATTGCGGTGGCGGACGCCGAAGCCGCCTTGGCAGTGTGTCAGGCCGACCCGCCCGACCTCCTCTTGAGCGACATGATGATGCCTGGAATGGGCGGCTTGGCCTTGCTTCGCCACATCCGCGCCGGAGGCAACACGGCCAGTCTGCCGGCCATGTTCTTGTCGGCACGCAGCGGCGAAGAAGCGCGCATCGAAGGCTTGGCCGCCGGTGCGGACGATTACCTGACCAAACCGTTTCCTGCGCGGGAACTGGTGGCCCGCGTGGAAAGTGTGATTCGGCTCGCGCAAGTGCGGCGCAAGGCAGAGGAGGACATGCGCAAACTCGCCGAGGAAATGGAGGATCTCTATGACCATGCGCCGTGCGGCTACCATTCCCTGGATGCGGACGGCATCGTCATCCGCATGAACAAGACCGAGTTGGCGTGGTTGGGGTATGCGGCAGCGGACGTGGTCAACGTGAAACGCTTTACAGACTTGCTCAGTCCGACCAGTCGCGCGGCATTCGAGGAGGATGTCCGCCGTTTGAAGCAAGAAGGCTTGTTTCATGACAGGGAATACGAACTGGTGCGTCAGGACGGCAGCATATTGCCGGTGTTGGCGAGCGGTACTGCCGTGCGGGACGAAAACGGAGGCTATGTATTGAGCCGCATCACGGTGTTCGATTACACCGAGCATCGGCGCGCCGAAGAAGGTTTGCGCCAGGCGGCGGTTGTTTTTTCCAACACCAATGAAGGCATCATCGTTACCGATTCCGAGTGCCGCATCGTCACTGTGAATCAAGCCTTCTCCCGCATCACCGGCTTCGAGCCCCAGGACGTGCTGGGGAATACGCCGCACTTGCTGCAATCCGAACGGCATGATGACGCGTTCTACGTCAGCATGATGGAGGTGCTGGCTTCCTCGGGACAGTGGCAAGGCGAGATATGGAATCGGCACAAGGATGGCGAGGTCTACCCGGTCTGGGAAAACATTAGCCTGGTACGGGACGAAGGCGGGCGAATCAGCCACTACGTGATCATTTTTTCGGATATCAGCGCCATCAAGAGCGCCGAAATGAAGATGGTCCATCTCGCCCACCACGATGTACTTACCGGGCTGCCTAACCGACTGCTGTTCGCTGCCAATCTCGACCAAGCCATGAAACAAGCGAATCGCCATGGACAGAAGATCGGCATGTTCCTGCTTGACCTGGATCGCTTCAAGCTCGTCAACGACAGCATGGGCCATGCCGCCGGTGATCAGTTGCTTAAAGTCGTGGCAGAACGGCTGCAACAATGCGTGCGCGCGGAAGACACCGTGGCAAGACTGGGCGGTGATGAATTCGCGATTATCGTCAACGATCTTGTGGACGCAGAAGGTGCCATGCCCTTGGTCCGCAAGGTCATTCAATCGGTCGCCCGGCCGCTCTCCCTGTCAGGCAAGGAAATTGCCACGTCCGCCAGTATCGGAATCAGCATCTACCCAGACGATGCATCGAACGCGGCGGACCTCCTCAAGGCTGCGGATGCGGCCATGTATCGGGCCAAAGCGCGGGGCCGGAATAACTACGATTTCTTTACTGCGGAAATCACGGCCGAGGCAAATGCCCATCTTGCGCTGGAAGCGGGATTGCGCCATGCCCTCGCTTGCGGCGAATTCGAGTTGTACTATCAGCCGCAGATTGCGCTTGCTTCAGGACGCATAGTGGGGGTGGAAGCATTGCTGCGCTGGCGCAATCCAACGCGCGGACTGATCCTCCCCGGTGAATTCATCCACGTCGCCGAAGAGAGCGGGCTGATCGACGTCATCAGCGAGTGGGTCCTTGATACCGCCCTTTCCCAAGCTGCCATTTGGTCCGAGCAAAGTCTTGCGCCGCTCCGGGTTGCGATCAATCTTTCCGGCCGTCAGATCCTCCATGATCACATGGACGAATCCCTCGATGAGGCGCTACGGCAGCAGGATCTGGGGCAAGACATGACCTTGCAACTCGAGATTACCGAAAGGATCCTGCTCTCCTTTGAACGTTGCGCCGATGCTTTTCGGCGCCTTAAGAGCCGTGGCATGACAATTGCCATCGACGATTTCGGCACTGGCTACTCCTCCCTCAGCCGCTTGAAGCACATGGCAGTCGACACCCTCAAGATCGACAAAACCTTTATCCGGGACATTCCAGCGTCGATCGACAACAAAGCGATTACGACGGCTGTCATTACCATGGCCCACAGTCTCGGACTCAAGGTCATCGCCGAAGGGGTCGAGAGCCAGGAACAGTTGGCTTTCCTGCGCGAGCATGACTGCGACGAGGCTCAGGGCTATGCGATTTCCGAGGCAGTCGATGCGGGCGTGATGACCAAGCTGCTGCAAAGAGGCATTCTGCAATCAGGGGCGCCCCTGATACACTGAGGCGGCTTGGTACGCATCCGGAAAATCTCCCGTCAATGCGTAGGTTGGGCTAACGCTTTATCAGCCCAACATTCCATGAGATGACCTTGATGAGATACCGCAGAGCGAACATATCCGGAGCCACCTATTTTTTCGCCGTCAATCTCGCTGATCGAAAAAGCGGTCACCTCACCGAACACATCATCGGGAAATGGCGAGCGAAAATCTTACGGAAAAATGAGGCCAGGTTGAGACCGCAATCAATGAATGCGCCTGGCCGCCGTTTTTGGAGGGGGATGTTGGGCTGATAAAGCGTTAGCCCAACCTACGCGCTACGCGCTAATGCGACAAAGTTCGCACCTTCCGAATTTTCCAAATATTGCTTTCTTTTTTCAGAGTAAGGTGCAGCCGATATCTACTCTCTTCGGTTGCTCCAAGCGTGACGACAAGCACGGCTGTATTACCGTTGATTTCTGGCTTTGTAACTGAAATATTATTTTCCCAATCATCAAGATAGTCCTGCGCTTGAATAAAATAATCCGCATCCAATCCGTCCGCGCTATTCATTCGCTGAGTAATTTCTTGGATCAATGCTTTCGAAACATACTCAGAAAGTTTTGGACGATCATCACGTAATGGATCATGATCCGTCGCCAATAAATGCAGATACCAATTATAAAATTTAGAGACGGTAGCATCTGGCGTCAAAGAGGTACATGCCAACGCTGATTGAACAATGAATAATTGGCTGAAGCAGATCAAGAGGCACACTGCAAAAAAAGAAAATCCTTTTGCGCGTAGCGAGTTTTTTACATTTGAGATTCGCATGTTTTACCTTGGTTAGAGTAACGGTAAATCACGAAGGAAGGTTTTAACTTTCTATATGTCGGGCCGGGATAAAGCCCATGGTATTGCTTAAAATCGGATATCCAAATTTCCCCATTGAACATGGTCATGTGTCCATGAGGATGTCCATGTATCGGTTGAATGATGGCGACATCACCAGCCAAAGGAGTTGACGCACACGCAGAAGTGAAACCTGAAACCTGAAGCCTGAAGGCTGAGTCCGTAATCCTTTGCAGAGGTACGCCTATGTAAAGTTATTCCCCCTGCTTCAATAGCCTTTCTTACATATTCAGCGCATCTGCCTAAACTAGTAGCGTTCGCATGGGCATTTAAATAATCAATGGCTTTTTTCTTGTCCCACATAAGTTCCCTTCAAAAAAGATGTATTAATAGCAATTAGTTGTCGGATTTTAACATGTCCCCGCTATCTGTTACGACACTTACAGCGCGTAGGTTGGGCTAACGCTTTATCAGCCCAACATTCCATGAGATGACCTCGATGAGATACCGCAGAGCGAACACAGCCGGAGCCACCTATTTTTTTCCGTCAATCTCGCTGATCGAAAAAGCGGTCACCTCACCGAACACATCATCGGGAAATGGCGAGCGAAAATCTTACGGAAAAATGAGGCCAGGTTGAGACCGCAATCAATGAATGCGCCTGGCCGCCGTTTCTGGAGGGGGATGTTGGGCTGATAAAGCGTTAGCCCAACCTACGCGCTGTGTCAGCGGGGAAATGAAGTGGACAATGAATTCTCCGAGAGGGAATCGTAAGGGAAATGTTTTGTCATCGCAGCCAGCGTTTAACGAAATAACCTCCGAGAGAACATCTCGACGCATGGAGGGTATGGAAATTTTCCTCTTTGCTTTATTACTAGAGTCCGCAAGAAAAGCAAAGTTCTGGAGTAGTCATGAAAGCGGGAATTGAGGTTGCATTGATGCGGCGCATAACAAGATGAGAAGTCGCTCATATATTCATAGAGACACGATGCATGAATCGCGTGCGACGCGTCATGCGATTGCGTTGGGGCACTGGCGTTGCAAATGCGGCGACTTTCGTGTTTTTCCTGTGAATCTATAACAGAGATGAGGTTAATCATGGCTAACAATTTAATGCGCTTTGATCCGTTTGGCGATATAGCGCGCTTGGAACCGTTTCGCAACATCGAAGAACTTTTAAAGGATTTTCGTATGATGCCGACTTTGCGCGGTATCGAATCGGAGCCGCGCATTCGGATGGATGTATCGGAGACCGATCAAGCCTATATGGTGAAAGCGGAAATACCAGGTGTGAAGAAAGACGACATCAAGGTCGCCATCGACGGCAACCAGGTTTCCATTAGTGCGGAAGTGCAAAAGGAAGAGGAGCAAAAAAGCGGAACCATGGTGTGCAGCGAACGTTACCATGGCCAACAGCAACGCAACTTTACCCTCCCTCAAGCAGTCGATGATACGAAAGCGGAAGCCAAATATCAGAACGGCATGCTTGAATTGACGCTGCCGAAAAAGCAGGGAGCCGGCGGCAAACAACTCTCCATTCAATAGTGCTCTGTGAAAAATTCTGTCTTGTCGGCATGCTCTTCTCAATAAAGGGTCGCTAACGATCAACTGCAACTATCAGGACTGGAATCAAATCAAAGGCTTGTCGATGGACGGTGTTGTCGAGATCGTGAGCGATTCCGACAAAATCAAACATGCGACCGATTGCATGCTAAAGCGCTTTCCGCAATTGGCGGAGTGGGTGAAAACCGGGCAGGGAAGTGATACGCTATTTTTAAAAATCGCGCCGCAAATTGGCTCCGTATTGAATTACGAAAAGGGCTTCGGCCATACGGACTTGGTGACGGTGTAGCGCCCACGCGACAAGTAACGGCATGCACGTGGGATGCGATTCAAACCAGGGAAAATGTTTCACTACAAAAGCTGGCAGGAGCAGCATTTCTGAATGGAGGTTCAGAATGAAGATTCCTTTTCTGGTATTGGCGATACTCGCTGTCATGTTGATTGGGTTGTCTTTTATTTTCTTTGTGCTGATACCGGGCTGAGATGCAGGCACCATCGAGGCTATCGATGGTGCCGCGCAACAGTGGCGGTTCGTTGCGCTTCACACAAGATAAGGTCAAGCGCCATCCGCGATCTCCACGACTCTTGAAATCATTGCGACCGGATTTTTCTCTTTGCATCAATTTGCAACATTTTGTAAGCATAGTCATCGAGCGTGATTCTGGCGCGTTATTCGAGGTAACAAGGGAATGTTTCTCTTGCCTTAATTACGAAAGAGAGCCTTAGATGAAAAAGACCATCCTTATCGCCACCCTGTTTGCTGTTGCCGGTATCGCCAGTGCGCAAAACACTTCATCTTCTTCTCCCGCCTCGGCTCCTGCCACGAAACCGGTAGTCACTGCTGAGGCAGCCAAGCCGGCAGAAACACCAGCCAAGAAAGCAGAAGGCCATAAGAAAGTCCACGCCAAGAAACACGTAAAGCACACTGCAAAGAAGAGCGACCAGGCCAAAGCAGCCAGTACCGAAACGGCCACCAAGGCTGATACTACGATGGCGCAAAAGCCTACTTCTGCGCCGGCAAAGTAACCTCGTACCGGATGCCGAGTAAGCCCGCGTAATGCGGGCTTTTTGCTTTCAAGGGGGTAACACACTTATCGAACTCACCGTCTCCAGCCACCACGGCCGTGCCCGAACCCATGTCCTCCCCGACCAAGGTGATGAGGTACGTGATGGTGGCTGCTCCAGTGTCCAAAACTGAAATGCAATGAGACTGGCGGCCTCACATAAATGGGGGCTGGCTGGACATACACTGGAGCAGGCAGTGCATAGTAGCCAAGTTCCCCATAGCCTGGCACCGGCTGGTAGTATGGGTATTGGCCGTACGCTGGCGCTGGTTCATACATTGCACAGCCGACCATCAAGCTTGATGTGACGACAAGCAAAATCAGTGCTTTGAAGGCGGATTTCATGATCCGATTTCCTTTCCCTAAGGATCGTGCACGGAATAACTTCCCGATTTGGACGTGTTCGGCGGGATGATGAAGCAGGGGTTTCGTGCAGCATGCTGCACGCCTGCGTAACGGTATCGCCCTGCAAGGGAAGGGCAACACGGCAATGCGCCCGCCGGACGCGAGATAAATCGGAAAGTTGTTTCGTGCACGATCCTTAGTATAGGAAAAGCGTGTCGATTTGCTGCAAAAATTAGCGTCCTCATGCCTGCATTCATGCATCATCTCCGCCGGTTACTTCTTGGTGAGCAGCAGAAACGCCTTCAATATTACCAAGGCCGTAACCCGCACCGACTTGCGGCGACAAGGGAACTTCGTATCGCTTACCACCCCCAATATATGGACACTGATACCCCCTAATACCCCGAAAGCGTTTCTCTATGAATAAGCTCTTTCGTGTCATGAGCTTAAAAACCCGCGTACTCTTGGTCGTCCTGACTTTGCTGATCGCGGGTATCGGGGGGTTAGCCGTACGTGTTTCATCGGCACTGCAAGGCGATCTTGAGAAGATGGTCGCGGATCAATTGTCAGCAACGGTAAGCTACATTGCCGTTGATATGGATGCCAATTTGAAGTTGCGCGTGACAGTGCTGAATGAAATTGCCGCGCTGATCACGCCGGATATGCTGAACGATTCTGCCAAGATTGAATTTCTCCTGGAACAGCGCCATCCTTCCCCATCTATTTTTCCACACGGACTTTTCGTCTTCAATAAGGAAGGCGTCATCGTGGGCGATTATGTGCAAGGAACGGGAGGTTCGACCGGCGATATCGGGAGCCGTGAAAGTTTTCAATCGGTTGTAACCGGTGGCAAGCCGTATTTCATCGCCCCTTTCACAAGCCAGCGGACTGCAGAGCCGCTCATCTCAATCACAGTCCCGCTGCGCGATGCCGTTGGCAACCCTACTGGAGCACTCATGACAGCGGTGTCTCCCTTGGATATTGATCTGTTTAATTTCCGCGACAGTCCGCTGATCGGCAAGGTGGTACACGTCGTGGTGATCTCTCCCAAGGCGCGTCAAGTGATCTCTGCGTCCGATACCGATCGCATCTTCAAATGGATGCCGCCGAAAGGCAAGAATCCGTTGCTTGACCGGAGACTCGAACAGGGATTCGAGGGGATGGGGATCACCACGACTTCCTATGGCGTCAGGACATTGAGCGTCAACCGCAACCTGCGGATGACAGATTGGATCGTTATCGCGGGCGTCAGTACCGAGCATGCTTTCGGACCAATCAAGCCGCTTCAGCGGCAGATTTATTTGACTGCGATATTGGTATCGATAGCCGTTGCTCTGATGCTACGCGTAACTTTGACGCGGCAACTGGCACCATTAAAGGAAGCTGCCAATGCCATGCGCCGCATGACAGAAGAGAGGGAGCCTTCGCTGCAGCCGCTTCCTGTCAGACGGGAAGATGAAGTCGGCTTGTTAGTCAGCAATTTTAATCGCCTTATGTTGGAACGCAACCGGCTTTATAACGAATTACAAGAAAGCGCACGCACACTGCAGAAAGCACAATCCGTGGCGAGCGTCGGCAGCTGGAGACTGGATATTTCTAATGGAAAGCTCACTTGGTCAGACGAAGCTTACAAAATCTTTGGCGTTCCAATAGGCACTCCGCTAACCTCGAAAACCATGCTCCGATGCGTTCTGCCCGAAGATCGGAAGGCAGTTATTCAAGCCTGGAAAAGCGCACTGGGCGGAGAATCGATTGACATCGAACATCGCATCAACACATTGGAGGATGTCAAATGGGCGCGGCAAAAATTGGAAGTCATGTGTGACGAGGCAGGCAATCCCTTAGTGGCCATCGGTACTGTGCAGGAAATCACGCAAAGCAAGGAGTCTGAAGCGCGGATCGAGTTTCTGGCTTTCCACGATGCCTTAACCAAACTGCCCAATCGCCTGCTGGCCAAGGATCGCATGGCATTGGCCATGGCTTATGCCGACCGCTTGGGTGCCAAAGCGGCATTGCTATTCATCGATCTCGATAAGTTCAAGTCAATCAACGACTCGCTCGGGCATCTCGCCGGAGATGCATTGCTCAAGGGGATGGCGAACCGATTGCGCGAATGCGTGCGTGAAACGGAAACCGTCTGCCGCCAGGGCGGTGACGAGTTTTTGATCATTCTCTCTGCTATGCATGACACCGACACAATCGCAAAAGTCGCCGATAAAATTCTGGAGAAAGTGGCATCGCCCTTCAATATCGAAGGCCATCAGCTATTCACCAGCCTGTCTATCGGCGTGGCCGTCTATCCGGATGACGGCAATGATTTTGAAGTTCTGGTCAAAGCAGCTGATACGGCGATGTATCACGCAAAGGAAGCAGGGCGCAATACTTACCGCTTTTATGCGGAGCAGATGAATGTCGACGCCACATCTCACCTTAAAACACGAAATGATTTGCGCCAGGCTTTGGCACATGGAGAATTTATACTCCACTATCAACCTCAGATTGACATTAACAGTGCTGAAACCGTTGGTGTTGAAGCACTGATTCGCTGGAATCATCCCGAATACGGCCTGATTTCTGCAAAGGACATCATCCCCCTCGCCGAAGACAGTGGTTTGATCATACCGATTGGTCAATGGGTGCTGAAGGAAGCATGCAGGCAAGCAGTAGCCTGGCATGAAGCGGGATTGGCCGACATGGTCGTAACCGTCAACCTGTCATCGGTGCAATTCAAACGAGGCGATCTGGAAAAAACCGTCATGCTTGCGCTCTCCGAATCTGGCCTGGATCCGAAATACCTCGATCTGGAATTAACCGAGTCAATTCTGATTGAGGACAGCGAGCATGCATTGATGCTGTTGCAGCGCCTGAAAGCGCTCGGCGTCAAGCTTTCGATCGATGATTTTGGTACTGGATATTCGAGTCTGGCTTACTTGAAGCGATTTGACGTGGACAAAATCAAGATAGACCAGTCGTTTATCCGCGATCTAGCCAACAATAAGGAAGATGAAGCTATCGTGCGTGCCATCATTCAAATGGCTCACAGTCTCACCCTTAAAACGATTGCTGAAGGCGTGGAACAAGAGCTGGCGCTAAAAATACTTCATGATCTGAATTGCGACGAGGTGCAGGGCGCCTACTTCGCCATGCCGCTGCCAACCGATAAAATCGTTAATTATTTTGACGCACGCGTAACAGCATGAAAAAAATCTCGTTGGAACAACGAGATTTTTTAAAGGAGGAAAGGCCGATGTTTCGCGATCTCTACGCCGTGTCGACCCTTCTTTACGCAGCTGGTATGTTAAGGGCTCGCGCAGTAATAGTTAGGTAATTTGGCGGCCGTAGCGGGATGCAATGCAAGGCGGTGAAGCAGGGGTTTCGTGGGGCATTGCCACACGCCTGCGAAACGGTATCCGCTTGCAAGCGGATACTCCTCAACGGCGCGACGCAGTGCGAGCACTGCTAGCGGCGGACAACGCAGCAGTGCGCCCGGTACGGCCAGCAAAATTACCTAACTTATTACTGCGCGAGTCCTAAGTAACCGAGCAAAATTAATTGCAACTTCTATACGGCATTTTTTGTAGGAAAGGGCCTCCCTTGCAGGGCGCATTTGCGCCGGGCGGCGATCCGCTTGCAATCGCAAACCGTTCCATAGGTGTTAGCACATGCAAGCTATCGCGGGCAAGGCCCGCTCCTACCAAATTCACCGTTGCATGACTACTTAATTATTAAGCGCGGCAGGGTCGGACGCAATGCCGTATTGAGTATGCTTGTGCTTGACAGGCCGTCGCGCGCGCCGTCGATATTGGTGGCTCCACAATAGCTCGCTGCACTGGACGTCCCGCAGTAGCTGTATTGTTTTGTGGCCAGTTGGTCATCCTTGCCTGTGGCGGCGCCACAATAACTTACTCCACTGACGGCCCCGCAATAACTTGCTGCACTGGTGGCCCCGCAATAACTGGCTTGTTGGTGCGTGGCCTGAATATCATTGCCAGCAGTGGCACCGCAATAGCTCACCGCGGTCTCAATGCCACAGTAACTGCTTGCTTGAGCCGGCTGCACCTCATCGAACTCCTGGCGGTAAAGGCGATTCATCGTGGCTGCGGCAGCGGCAAGATTGGCGGCATCTTCGTCTCCCCTCATGCCGAAATAAGGAAAGTGGTGCAGAAAATAGCCGAAGACATGATTGCAATCTTCCGCATACTTGAGCGTATCCAAAATATGTCCATGCCAAAACTTGTCGACGTCCTTGCTTGGCGCAATGGATGCTTCCGGGTACTTCACCAGCAACGTTAGAAAGCGTTTGTATTCAATTTCAATATGGTCGGCATATTCACGCGACCAGCCATGCCCTTCCTCTTTGTCCATTAGTTTGACTTTGATGGGAGCAAGATCAATTGCATGAATTTTCGCGATAATTTGATCGTGCGCTTTCTTCAGGTCATTTGTTTTCATGAATCATTCCTTTATGTAAGTGCCGTCTATTTGCCGCAAACAATTAAATGTGAAGCGGTCCTGATTAAGATCAGAAACTTTCCAGCTTAGTTTCGTTTTGGCTCAAAAATATATCCGCTTATTTTTTTCAATCAGAAAAGATTTCATCTATGGAAGAACTTGTTTTTTCCAGTTCAAACAGCCATTTTTCACACTGCTTCTGGCCTCGTTCCGTTCGATGCCAGCAGAATCAAAAGGGAATGGATGAGATAACTACCGTATTGGCTATTGCTTTTAAAATCACTTCTTCAATCGCAAAACGTTTAGTTGTGCCAGAAAAAATTCATTGTGTCGGCGGGAGAAAACGAAAGATGCCGCGCCTTTCTCTGAAGACCTCGCTTGTGAGCGGCATGCGATAGATCATGTCCTTTCAATAGAAGATGTCTAGCATGGACTCAAGATAATTGGCGCTTGATTGCAGTGATGGTGCCCAGGTTTATTTTGAAAAAATAGCGCCGAGCATTTCCTTGCCCTCAGTACCTTGGACAGCAATTGTTGATAATGGAAACGGCAAGATAATCGGGATGACCGAGGTGCGCAGCAACCTGCTTCACAAACCGAAGAGATCCGTATGCAGCATATTTATCAGGGGCTGGAAAAACTGCTGTTCACCGCCGTCTTGGGAAGCGCTCTTGCCAATCCAGCGATGGCGCAAACCACGGTCAAACTTGAGGGGGTGTTCGATACATTCGTTGGCACCATGCAGAGCAGCGGCGATGTTGCCCATACGACGAAGGTTGATGGTGGTGGCATGGCCACGTCTTGGATAGGCTTAAAAGGCAGCGAGAATCTTGGTGGCGGCATGCAAGCAAATTTTGCGATGGCCACCTATTTTCGTCCGGATACCGGCGAAGCTGGCCGCTTTCCCGGCGATCCGATGTTCTCACGCGCGGCAAACGTGGGGCTGTCCAGTCGTTTCGGCACCGTCTCGCTGGGACGTGGTACGGCGCCCAATACCTTTGCGATCCTGCGATTTAATCCGTTCGGCAATTCACCGGCCTTCTCGCCGCTTGCACTACATTTGAATGTTCCATTGTTCAATGCAAGCAGATGGGTCAATTCAATGGCAGGGGATAACGGCTGGAGCAATCAGATCAAATACACGACACCGACCGTGAGCGATTTGACCGTCAACCTGCACTATCAATTCGGCGAGGCTGCAAGCAGCAACAAGCGCAATGTCGGCGCCGACTTGTTGTACATGGGCAGCCCATTGTCGCTGACGGCATTCATTCATCGTGTGGAGGTCAATAATCCGCTCGATATGCCTGTCGGCTTCGTAAAATCCGTAGAAAGCCTGAGGGCAACGCGCCAGACCGCGTGGTTCATCGGCGCGAGCTATGACTTCAAGCGTGCCAAGCTATTTGCAACGTACGACCAAACCGCGCACGATATCGACCTGCATGACACAACCTATTCGATCAGCGTCACTGTTCCTGCAGGCAAAGATGAATTCATGGCCGCCCATGCGCAAACCCGACGTGGCGGCACTGGCATTTCCGACCGACGACGCGAAACGACGTCCATCGGCTATTTCTATAAGCCGTCCAAGCGTACTGGCCTGTACATTGTCGTCATGCACGATAAGATCAGTACATTTGAAAGCGGCAGTAGCATCGGCGCAGGTATCCGGCATAGTTTCTGATTGCGCTATCAACGCCAAAACATCGTGATCCAGGCTGGGATTTGCAAACGCTTTTCGGGGATGGCGGCCGACTCTGAGGTCTTGCTCCTCTATGGACGTTCGCGCTTTTCAAGTGCGGCCATTATCTCCTGAGAATTCCGTACTGTCTCCGGCACTGCCTTTATAAGATTTTTCATTATTTGTGTCAGAGAAATTTCACTAACTTGGCACAAATTTCACTTTCCGAATATCCCAAGCCAGCATCCGGTCTCGTCCAGAGATCTGTGCACACCGTTGCAATGTTTTCCTGATACGTAGTCATGTTCGTACAGCGTGTGGTACATTTCTTATGGGAATCATTTCTTGCCGGCATTCCAAGTTTTTTGTATCCGAAATCGACGCATCAGCGTCATTGCCATGAATAAAAAAGCAGAAAAATCCGCGGTCAAGGAGGGCGGGACAGTGGATGTGTCAACCGAAGTTGAAGTGAGGCAGGAAGTCGCAGGCATCGTTGCGAAAGAATTAAGTTCTTGTCAGGATTTTGATGGGATCGATGGCGGGATAATTCTCATGACAAAAAAGGAAAACTTGTTAAGTTTACAAATGAAACGTTTGCTATCCAGTTTGTCCGATCATGGCACGCTGCATTTGACCGAGGTCGAAACGGACTTGGTGCAAACGAATTTTCTATTGAACGAGGCAATTGAAAAACTCAGCACCAGCTTCATGGCGATTCATGAGGCGGTGTGTACCCAACAGGCGATAGTGGATGCGCTGCTCGAGCATTCCGCGTCATCTCCCGACACCACTGAAAAATTGAAAGCTGCGCAAGCGGAGGTGGGTCTGCGGGTTAATTCGGCTGTCACCAGCCTGCAATTTCAGGACATGACGAGTCAACTCATTAGTCGAACAGTCAGACGAGTGAATGGGTTGCGCGACGTTCTGGCGGCGGTGAACGTCAGCAGCGCCGACATGACGCATGAGGGCGATACCAAGGAAATGGCTGCCTTGCTGAACGACCTTAACAAGGCGCTTGACGATCAGAGTGCCAAGCTCGAAAGCGTATTGTGGAAGGCGGTTAGCCAGACACACATGGAGAGCGGAGACATCGAACTATTTTAACGAATAGCCGGCAAGTCATTGAGTGGGCATTCGGCCCGGAAACGAGAAAACAGCAGGAGCAAAGATGGCAAAATCAATATTGGCAGTGGACGACTCGGGCTCTTTGCGCCAGATGGTTGTATTCAGCTTGAGAGCAGCAGGGTACCAGGTCACTGAAGCGGTAGATGGCCAGGACGGCCTGGATAAGGCAAAGACGCAAGTATTCGACCTGGTTCTAACCGACCAGAACATGCCGCGCATGGATGGCTTGACCTTGATCAGATCTTTACGTGCGACAGAAAACTATCAACGTGTGCCGATTCTGATGTTAACCACGGAGTCGAGCGACGAAATGAAAGCAAAAGGCAAAGCCGCTGGTGCGAATGGATGGCTGGTAAAACCGTTCGATCCGCAGCGTCTTACGGAAGTGGTAAAAAAAGTCATCGGCTAGTGTCTGTCCCGCAAATAAGTTGAATATGAAATTATTTACGGGGCAGGACACTACTGAGTTTTCAGGAAGTAAATGACAAAGTCGCGTATTGAAGCATTCGCCCCCTCCTTGCAGGGCGCACACAGGCTTGCAAGGCTGTGCCGTTCCGCAAGCAGGCGGAGGGCGCATTGCATTGCAAGGCAATGCCGTTACGCAGGCGTGGAGCAGTGCTCCACGAATTCCCTGCT
>CBINHE010000009.1:0-70199 GCA_966250375.1 uncultured Oxalobacteraceae bacterium | reverse complement strand
CCTTGCTTATGGCCTTTTTATTCCTGCTATTGAGAGCAAGCTTGTATGCCTTCTTCGCCATGCGCTCCGTCTCCTCTAAGTAACTCTGATCAACCTTCTTAATAGCATCCCATGCATAGTAGGCCACTCTCTTTGGAAAAATGTTCAGAGCAGTACTGAATATCTTGCGAATGGCATCCTTGTCTCCACTGAAATAGGCGCGTATTAGTGTCGCCTCGCCGACAGCATCCTCCAATTCCTTTGCTGCATCCATCCATTTTTTCCCATTTGGCAATCTTGCTCTTTGGTAACTACTACCATAGGGTGGAAGAGGGGATGGGACGACCTTGTCCGAGATGAGCTCAGTCAGCGATTCGTCCAATTCAAGCCTCTTGTTAGGGCCATGGTCCAGCACTTCATTAAATTTAGGGTGAGTGAAGCAATGACAGTACTCGTGCGCCGCAACATGCAAGCCCGATAGAGGATGTTGGTAAGGAGCGAGAAATATCCTATTCAGTCTCGGAGCGTATCCTCCACGAACACCTATTCCACGTAAATACAAGAGAAACGACGTTCCTGCACGCGCGTTATAACAATGCGCATCCTTTGGGATATAGCTACCGAATCCCTCCAATACAGCACGTTGCCCTTCTCGCAACAGTCTCTCGTTTTCTGGATGGCGTATGAAATTAGTACCTACGGACATAGCCCCAAACACAGTCAATATTTTAAGGGTGCCCTGAAGCTTGGAACGAGCTGGTCTGGCGGCATCAGCCCCCCCCAAATTTTCAGCAGCAGTATTAGCCTGCGCTCCGGCGTTCTGTGGTGAACCAGGCTCCCAGCTTGACCTAGCCTCATCAGCTCCAGGCTCCCACCAGCTTGAACCAGCCGCATCAGCTCCAGGCTCCCTCCAGCTTGAACCAGCCGCATCAGCTCCAGGCTCCCACCAACTTGAACTAGCCGCATCAGCTCCGGGCTCCCACCAGCTTGAACCAGCCGCATCAGCTCCAGGCTCCCACCAGCTTGAACTAGCCGCATCAGCTCCATGCTCCCAGCTTGAACCAACCTCATCAGCTTGGCCATGATGAGCATGGAATCGTTGTAAATTCTTCTTTCCAAACCTGACTTCAGGCTTGGGTTCATCCGTCTTCCTTGCACTGGCTGCAGGTTGTTCTGCCGGTTTAGTATCTGACTGGCTGTCTAGCGGCATCCTCAATGCTGGCTCTGAGGGAAGATGGATATGGGACCCCTTGTAATCTGCAGCGTTGACAATTGCACGAGCGTGAAGACGATTAAGTGCCTCCTCGGAACGCAGTTCCCCATCCACATAAACCTTACATCCTCGCTTCCGTGTGGCCTTAATACTTTCCAGCAGGTTGGTCAGCTGAGTGCTGGAGACATAAAGTCTTTGGAGCAAAGCCGGCAACTTCGGCAGGCTGGTCAGCTGGTTGTTGGAGACATGGAGTTCCCCAAGCGAGGCCGGCAACTCCGGCAAGCTGGTCAGCTGGTTGCTGGAGACATAGAGTCTTTGGAGCGAAGCCGGCAACTTCGGCAGGCTGGTCAGCTGGTTGTTGGAGACATTGAGTCTTTGGAGCGAAGCCGGCAACTTCGGCAGGCTGGCCAGCTGATTGTGGGAGGCATCGAGTTTCCAAAGCGAAGCTGGCAGCTTCGACAGGCTGGTCAATTGGTTGTTGTAGACATTGAGTTTCCTAAGCGAAAACGGCAACTCCGGCAGGCTGGTCAGTCTCAATGAATTTAAGTGTAAGGGTTCATTAGGTTGGCCAGCACGAAGCCATTCCCTTATCTTTTCAACTGCCTTGGTACGATTTTCGCCCGCAGCTTGATTTGGCTGTCGTGCCCATTTCTTCCATGCAACCAAATACTCTTCCTCTCTCCTTGGCCGGGAAGACGCTTGCGCGAGAAGCGTTGTTTGCAAGGAGTTGTTCTGGGATATTCTCGGTCTGGAAGATCCAGACCTCATTTGTCTCGCGGCCTCCTTTTCCGGCGGATGGGAAGTCGATCCGGGTTGATTAACGCCGTGATTGTCCGGCGTTGGGACATACCCAGAAGACACAGACTGACGAATAGGACTTGGCATGATACAAACCTTTCAACTCTATTAACTTGAATGGTTGTGAGTGGAATGGAATCGGGAATAGTTCCATTCTTGCAAATGGACAGTCCATGCTGCGGCTGACCGTGCGCTGTGAATACGGGAGTTGCTGCAGCGATCTTTACATTGATGCAGTCTGGCTTGCTGTCGAGCTCATGGACATGTGAGCCGGCATGGGGAGATGAACTGGGGGGGAGGTGACGCGTCATTACGGGAACGGGCCACCTGTCAGCGGTGCGCAAGAACATGAAGCCGGTCCTTGCATACCTTATTCGATCAAGCCCTCCTCAAACGCCGCTCGCTCATTGAAACCGTCATCGACGAATTGAAAAATCTCTGTCAGATCGAGCACACGCGACATCGCTCACCCGTCAATTTCACCGTCAACCTGCTCGGCGGCATCGTCGCTTACTGCCGCATGCCGAACAAACCCTGCCTTCCGGTACGGACTGCGGCCCAAGGGGATGGCTCGATCCTTAGTTGGGTAAGGACAGGCCATTACTGGCCCATCCTCCCCTCAGGTAGGGTCGAAGACTGGCGCGCCGATTTAGGTCGATGTTTGTATTCCCTGTTGGCTCGCCCTTTCGTCTGCGAGTGTCACAATATCTCGACCATGTCACGTTTCCAGCCCCCGCCACGTCGAACGCAGCGAGCGGTTTTCCCGCACTGCGCTCTCCTGCATGTTTCGCGTCAAGGTTTATGGTACCTATCATGCTGACGCCGCTTTCGGCGTGGCTCTTGATACTCTGTAGCCCTTGAACAGACCCAGACACTCATAGAGCCATTGCCTACTCCACCGCTGCCAGCCGAAGCCCTTTCGTTTTCGGGATCACATCAAATGGTGCCCGATCTTCTTTTCTACCCAGTCTTGAATGTAGTTGAAGCATCGAGTCGGGTCCCCAACCGCAAAGTAGTTGACCCAGCCTCGTAGAATCGGATTGATCAGATGTACTACACGATCAACCGGTTGCGACTGGTGCCGTCGGAATACCTCCTTGAGCTTCTGCAATAGCGCCGTGCGCTTTTTCAGCTTCGGCGCGTAGTGCGCTCGCCACACCCCTCTTAAACTACGGATGCGACGAAAATCGAACCCAAGAAATCCGAAAGCCAGCCGACCAGTGGCAGAGCATTGCCGTGCCGGCGCTGTCGACACCGACCTGTTCGGCGCGGTGCAGGCTCAACTGCAGGAAAATCGTGCACAGGCCCGCACGCGCAAACGCGGGGCGCGCTATCTGCTGCAGGGACTGTTGGTGTGCAAGCAGTGCGGCCATGCGTACTATGGCAAGCCGCTCAGCCGCTCGAGCGCCAAAGGGCATGTGCGCCATTATGCGTACTACCGTTGTATCGGGAGCGATGCCTATCGCTTTGGCGGCCAGCGTGTATGCACGAACACCCAGGTCAGAACCGATTGCCTGGAGCAGGCGGTATGGCAGGAAGTGCGAGGGCTGCTCATGGATCCGAGCCGATTGATGCGGGAATGCGAGCGGCGCCTGCAAGCGTTGGCGCAGCCTGCCGATGAGGTTAAACGACACAGTCTGGACAGCCAGCTGCGCCAATGCCGTCAAGGCGTGATTCGCTTGATCGATGCTTATAGCGAAGGTTATCTTGAGAAGGGCGAGTTCGAGTCGCGCATCACGCGTTTGCGTGAACGACAGAAGGCGCTGGAACATCAAATCGAACAGTTGGAGGATGAAGCGCTGTCCCGGAATGAATTGCAGTTGATCGTCGGGCATCTGGAAGACTTTGCCGCCAAGGTAACCGGAAGTATGGATGACATTACGAGTTGGGACTCGGCTTCTAACGCATGGCAGCAAATTTGATGAAAATCAATCGCGGGTAACGTGCTGCTGGCATTTGTCCGGCCAGATACCAGAATTAAGCATCAATACGATAGCGGCACGACAGGAGGCACATCATGCTAGGTGAAATGATAGGCGAGGAACAAGGCAAAATTACCGGAGTCAGGGTATTACCGAGTGAGGGCAACAGCCCTAGGCTTGAAGTATCTTTTCAGGGGAGCGGCAAACTGGTCGGCGTAGGGATGACGAATGTCGGAACTTATATTTCGGCCTTGACCCCAGCCGGTGTTTTCAATGGCGCTGGGCAAGGTGTGATTACGACTGAAGATGGCGATATCGTCACTTGGACTGGATCGGGCATCGGAACGCCTGCAGGAAAAGGCTTGGCGGCAAGTTGGCGAGGGATTCTCTACTATCAGACATCCTCTCAGCGATTGGCAGGACTCAATAAGATTCCTACCGTCTTTGAATACGAGGTGGATGAGAACGGCAATACCTCAGACAAGTTTTGGGAATGGAAGTAATGGCCTGTTTTGTCCAATGCATCATTATTATCGAGGCTGACATTGGCCGCCTCTGATGGGCAGATTATGTTGGCAATTATTTCCGCCATCGCCTTTGCCTATAGTGCAACGTTGGTTCCCCTCTTAGGCGGTTTTCGGGAAAGAAAATCACCTTAACACATCCTCAAAAGGAGGTTTGTCATGGCCAGTTACATGATCATTCGCCATAAGGTTCGTGATTTCTCGCAATGGAAGCCAGGATATGACGCTCATCTTCCGAAGCGCAATGAGGCAGGTCTTACGGAAAAATACGTTCTAAGGGGTGCGCAGGATCCGAATGAAGTTATCCTGATGTTTGAAATGCAAGATCCAAGCCGTGCAAAGTCATTTGCCGAATCCACCGATCTGCGCGAGACCATGCAAAAAGTCGGCGTTATGGATAAGCCTGACATCTATTTCCTTAACGACTGAGGCACCTTTACTGCACTACGGCGAGTTGGCATTTCTGGCTTGTCTCTCGCCTTTTCTCCTGCTCAGTACACTGGCTTCGACTAATGTGGCGCTGAGTATCTGTTAAAAATCCACCGTTTTTCGGGCACTACACCGAGCCACAATCAAGGGCGCATCTCAACATCCGGCGCGATGCGCTTCGCTTATTGACGCCTTACGATTGCGCCTTACCGCGTTGTCGGGAGTGAAACCATCCGGTACATCGCGATGATACGCCGGATGGTTCCCTCTTCCTGCGCCAAGCCATCAACCTGACCGACCAACTCGCAATCTGAAGGACAGTTACGCGTACCTCGCCAGGTGCATCTCAGCATCCGGCGCAATGCGCTTCTGGCTATGCGGGCTACGTAACATCAGTTAAGAGATAACAGAATTTGTTCATGGAACTAATTTTTTTTCTTTTACCACTCAAGTAATTCGTTAAGCAAACAAGGCCAATCGTTATACCTGGAGAGTCGCATAGCGGTGCCTTTTGCAAGGAGCGGGTCGTCGCCCGACGGATCGCCATCCAGCGCCGATCCATGGTGCGCCCTCCTGTTTATGAAATGAGTTCTCCTCACCTGCCGGGCACTGCGCAAATGGAACAGTCTCATGGGATTTCGGGGAATTGCATATGGCGCAGCCCAAATTGGCAGCCGAGGGAAAAACCGCATCGGCACCAGCTTGAGACGGACTTTAAAGAATTATTTTTCTGCACATTTCAACGATTTGCGCTTCCGCACTCATTAAATTCGAACTTGAACAGGAGGTACTAAACAGCACGACATTGACGAATATATAACCGCGAAACCTTATTGCTTCCCGGAACAGACTGGGGTGCACGAAGCAATATTTACAAACCCAGCAGCAAATTAACCGAACATAATGACCAGAATTAATTCAAGCTCCCCCTTTGTCCCTGTTCCTACAGGCCATAACGAACCGTTGTTACTTACCCCATCAACGAGCTTCCCACAGCTACCGCCTTATACAGGAAATGAAATTCCGCTGGCAAGCAATTCGACGATGAAGTGGATGATGAAAAATGCCATGCGCCATCTAAAAAATGGTGCCTCGTCGGCGCACCAAGGAGCGATTAACGTTACCCTCGCAGGAGGTGACATGGTAGAACGGGTCGGAAGGAAGATTCGAGACGGTATAGTAAATGGTGCCTCGTCGGTGCACCATCAAGTCATACAACCGGCTGCATCGGCCACGCTCGCGCTGCTGCTAGACCTTGAGCCATCATTCACCCAGAAGCTAGATCCTCTGTCATTCGCCCGGGAAACGACGCACGGAGAAGTGTTAGTAGAAGGAGTAGAAGGCGAAGAGGAGATGTCCGGCCGAGCAGATTCTTTACTACCGGTACTGCCGCGGCTGAGGTCGATACCCCAGGCACTGAGGGGGTTGTTTACGAATGCGAATGAGAGTGAGAGTGAGAGTGAGAGTGAGCCTTTAAATGCTAATACGAATGAGCATGTAAATGCTACTAATGCTGATACGAATGAGAATAGACGCCCTAATTTCGTGAGCAGGACTGGCACCTTTATAGGCGGGGTAGGTGCATCTTTTCTACATCAAATGCCGATTGTCACCGTTTCTGATGTGGTGGGACGACTCTGCGCTCAGGCTCTCGCGGATGAATTTGAAAAGGGCAACTTTGCAGTACCGGTCGTGGCTACGGGAGTGTTGGGTATTCTTTCCTCTGTCCAGCAGATAGCTCTCTACCGGAACATAAAGCGTTTTAACGCGCTCGAGGCGGAGGATAAATCGGCTGTAATAGCCGCGCATTATGGATTAACGTTGGAAGCATTTAATGCAAAATCGGATACCGTAAAGGAGCAGCTGGAAGCGAAAGTCGGACGAGACTGGATGATGATGGGAATAGCCTCCGCGCTCATGCCACCATGCGCGGCGTTTAGCCATTCACTCGCAATGATTCCATACGAACCCCTTCAGCCTGCGTTTTTCAAGGCGGTAACAGAAAATTTGATCAAGGTTGTTGCTCGTTCTGCCGTGTATGGCGGTTTGCGGGAAATGCTCCAAGAAATATTTACAGGCCCGAAGGGAGGAGTAGCAGATATGACACATGCGGAAGCACTCGTGTCAGCACTAAAATATGCGGTAATATCGGGCGGAGTCAACATCGGGCAAAGCGCAGCAGAACGAGCCGTTCGCAACACTTTCTTCAATAGCTCGCATTCGGATTCTGCTCCTGAGAGTCCATTGACACTGGCCTCTCCCCCGACAAGAAATTGGTCGGAAACGGCCTCCGTCCTGCTAGCATATTCTGTCGTGAATGCATTGGGCGAATCCCTTAACTGGGCGGACACCACCATGGATCGCACCAAAAAACGCGCCGAGATTGCCAAGAAAGAGCTCATAGCAACCCATGAGGCCGATGGATTGGAGTCACCTACGGAAGCGGAGCTGGAGAAAACAGCGGAAGAACAAGACAAATTCGCATTTCGTCTTGGCGTCAAGCCGCAAACCGTCAATCAAGCACTCCGTAATATCGGCCGCAGGTATGGAGGATCGTTGCACACGCGTGAAGGAGTTTACGCAATGGTGAACGTAATATCCAATAGCGTCTCCAAAGTAGAGAACCTCTTCGATGGCCAAGGCTCTTATGACGTTCCTAAAAAACTCACTATGGGTTTTTTCACCATCTTCTCCTCTGTTAAATTCAACGCTTGTTCGCAAAGCCTGGGACTCCTGAGAGCAACACGCACTAGGGACGAAAGAATAGCAGAAGCTGCGGAACGTGCAGCTGCGGAAATTGAAGATTCGGAAATTGAAGATTCGGAAATTGAAGATGTGGAAATTGAAGATGCGGCATCCACCTCCTCTGCCGCATCCACCTCTTCTGCACCAACAGATCTCGAGGATTTGAATGCGCTTTTAACAAGGTCCATGCATGGAAGAAACAGGGGAATAAGCGCAAGCCTATACGCTGTTACCCCCAGCACAAGTGGCATGAGGGGAGTCGGCAGAAGATCATATAGCGAAAACCTTCATGACCTAGAGAGAGGGAGGGGAAGAGATCTCACCAGACATGTCGATCCCCGAGTCATGACTGACTTCAATTAGAATGACTGACTTCAATTAGATTTTCCGATTAACGACAATTAAAGTTGCATCCCTTATGCAGGCGCCGCCTTCTTGGTGGCGCCTGCTTTTTTTTGTGACCAAGGCCTTGACGCGACCGCTCTTCACGCCCATAAATCGCATTTATTCGCGGGCCGGCTTCATCAAGCGTCTTTCCGAACTTCAGTGTGGTCAGAACTTTGGCCGTCCCAGATCCATGACTCAGTAGGTCTTGTATGCCGACGTGTCATTCTTCACTCAGGCAGTAGGACGCATCGCGATGCGCCCGAGCTCTATCTTGTTTTCTGATAAGTCCCTACTAGTAGTCCGCCCGGCGCCGCCAATCAGCGGCGCGCAATAATCAGCGTACCTTTTTCCAGCGGGTCGAGATCGATGCGGGTTGGTGCGGCGAATCCCGCTTCGTCCAGCCAGCCGCACACTTCTTTGAAGCTGTAGGTACGGGTCGCGGTCTCGACCAGCAAGGTGAGGCGGAATGCGGCATGAAACGGCAGCAGCGGTGCTTCGGCCAAGTATTCGTGAATTACCAGCAATCCCCCGGGCCGCAGCACCTGTCCGATGCGCCGGATTACCTGGCGATTGTCTTCCGCCGTCTGGTTGTGCGCGACCGACAGATAGAACACCACGTCGTAACCAGTGTCCCAATCGCCATCGAGCAGATTGCCGGGACGCAGGCTGATGCGGTCCGACAAATGCTCTTGCGCGATCAATGCCGCGGTATTGGTCAAGGCGCTGGCCATGTCGACGATGACCGCGCTCATGTCGGGATAGCGCTCGCAGAAGGAAATCGAGTGCAATCCGTGCGATCCGCCCAGGTCAAGCAGTCGCAGCGGCCCGGCAGGCAGTGACACCTTTTCGAGCAAGTCGGCCCCCAGGTGATGCGCGAACGAATGCATGTAGCTGGAGAAGATCGGTCCCAGATGGGAGCGCTCCAGCATGACTTCCCATAGCGTCTTCTGGGGTGCGCCCATTCTGACCGCATCCGTCAGGCCGCTCATGATTTCCCACGCCTCGGCAGTCCACAACAGGCCCGCTGTGTAGTCGACGCTGCCGCGCCGGGTGAACCAGCGCGTGGTGTTCGGCATATTGGCGAAGGTGTCGTCGCGCTTTTCGAGATAGCCGACCGCCACCAGGAACTCGGCCAGACTCTCGACGCCGACTTCGCTGGCGCCCACCGCCTTTGCCAGCGCCCGCACGCTGCACGGACCGTCAGCCAGGGTTTCGAACAGCCCCAGGCGTCCGGCCGAGATGATGGCGGCCGCCTTCATCATCGGCATATACACATCCAGCATCGGCAGTTCCGCCGCGTTCTCTTGCCAACCTGTTTTCTCTGTCAAACCTGCACTCCTGTTATCAATTCATATTCTTTACATCGCCGGTGGGCTCCATGGATGACCGTCTCTGACCGTCTCCTGAGGCTTTCCATTGGTCGTTTCATACCAAGTCGCCATTGTGCAACAAATCAAGGGGAGGTACGCGCGCGATTGTGCGGGTGCTATATCAGGACGTATCTAACCATCCGGCGCATCGCGATGCGCCCTACCAATTATCGGCCTTGCGTTGTCAGGCTTTGCGTGTCGCCAGATAGGCGGCCTGGAAGGTGCACATGCGGATGGCGTCGCGATACACCCCTTGGGCGAAAAACTCTCCGATGAATTCTCCTTCGGGGCGGAAGCCGCACTTCTCGTAAATATGAATCGCCTTTAGATTTTCCTTGTCGACCAACAGATAGAGCTTGTATAGATTGAGTACGCCGAATGCATACTCGATCGCCAGCTGGGTGGCGCATTCTGCGTATTTTTTGCCCTGCCATTCCGGGGCAATGACGATCTGAAATTCAGCGCGCCGGTGGATGTAGTTGATCTCGACCAGCTCCACCAGACCGACCATGTCGCCTGCATTGTCTTCAATAATGAATCGGCGCTCGCTTTGATCGTGAATGTGCCGATCATACAACTGGACCAGTTCGACATAGGCCTCGTACGGCTCTTCAAACCAGTAACGCATGATGTTGCTGTTGTTGTTAATCTGGTGCACGAAATGCAAATCGTTGCGTTCGAGCGGGCGTAATCTGACATCGGGCTTCGATAATGTAGTCATATGTGTATTTCAAGCAGGTGTGATACGGCAGAGATACCCTATGAGCGAGTCCTTGTTAGTGTAGCGCATTGCGCGTCTTGCGGATCAGTGGCCACACTGAAGAGAGATCACAACACGGTTTCAGGATTCTGGCGACGGTTGCCGAAAGATGAAATTTGTCAAACTTGCATGCTCCCTGCACCGGTGCGAGCACTCACCATCTATTTTTCGTGCATCATTACGACTCCATCAACATCTCAAGGAACAATCTATGCGACCTATTCGTTCCAGCCTCGTTCTGGCTGCCTTCCTGATCACCGGCACCGTCAGCGCTGCACACGCGTTCGAACTCAAGAGCGCCGACATTCGCAACAATGGCAAACTGAAAGCAGTGCAGGTTTATAAAGGCTTCGGCTGCGAGGGTGGTAACCAGTCGCCGCAGCTCGAATGGTCGGGTGCGCCAAAAGGCACCAAAAGCTTCGCCGTAACCGTTTATGATCCGGACGCGCCGACCGGCAGCGGCTGGTGGCACTGGAGCGTGTATGACATTCCGGCATCAGTCACCAGGCTCGACGGCGGTGCCGGCACCACCGGCAAATTGCCGGACGGTGCCAAACAAGGACGCAATGATTTCGGCACCCCGGATTTCGGCGGCGCCTGCCCGCCTCCCGGGAGCAAACCGCACCACTACATCGTGACCGTGCATGCATTGAAGGTAGAAAAACTGGATGTGCCGGCAGATGCTTCACCCGCGTTGATCGGCTATATGCTGAACGCCAACCGGCTCGGTACCGCGAAGATTACCGGGCTGTATAGTCGTTAGTGCGCCATTTGCATGGGCCGGAAATCATCGTGAAAAAGCCTCTTTGGCAAGGAAAGCACCAATGGACCTGATCATCCGCAACGCCACTCTTCCGGACGGCACAACCGGTGCCGACATCGGCATCGACGCCGGCCGCATCGTCGCATGCGGCCCGATGCTCTCGGCACGCGGCGCACAAGAGATCGATGCCGGCGGCGATCTCGTGACGCCGCCGTTTGTCGATGCGCATTTTCATTTGGATGCGACGCTCAGCTACGGACTGCCGCGCATCAATCAATCCGGCACACTGCTCGAGGGTATCGCCTTGTGGAGCGAATTGAAACCGCAGTTGACGCAGCAAGCGCTGGTTGAACGCGCATTGCAATATTGCGACTGGGCGGTGGCGCGCGGCTTGCTGGCAATCCGCTCGCATGTCGATGTGTGCGACGACCGCCTGTTGGCGGTGGAAGCGTTATTACACGTAAAGCGGCAAGTCGCGCCTTATCTCGATCTGCAACTGGTCGCATTTCCTCAGGACGGCGTGTTGCGCAACCCGACTGCGCTGGCGAACCTGAAACGTGCGATTGCAATGGGCGTCGATGTGGTGGGCGGCATCCCGCATTTCGAACGCACCACGGCCGATGGCACGGAATCGGTACGCATCCTGTGCGAGTTCGCCGCTGACCAGGGTCTGCCTATCGATATGCATTGCGACGAGTCGGACGATCCGCGGTCGCGTCATATTGAAACCTTGGCGTATCACGCGCAACGGCTCGGTCTGCAAGGCCGCGTCGCGGGATCGCATTTGACGTCGATGCATTCGATGGATAACTATTACGTGAGCAAATTGCTACCACTGATACGTGAAGCGGGGGTCGCCGCGATTGCCAATCCGCTCATCAACATCACCTTGCAGGGCCGCCATGATACCTATCCAAAAAGGCGCGGCATGACGCGTGTGCCGGAACTTTTGGCCGCCGGCATCGAGGTCGCATTCGGTCATGATTGCGTGATGGACCCGTGGTACAGCCTGGGTTCCGGCGACATGCTGGAAGTCGCGCAGATGGGTTTGCATGTGGCGCAAATGACCGGGCAGGATGCGATGCACGCATGCTTCATGGCGGTCACCGCGACGCCGGCGCGCATTCTGGGGCTGCAGGATTACGGTTTGACGCCGGGCTGTCATGCCGATCTGGTGATACTCGATGCGGCCAATCCGATCGACGCGATTCGTCTGCGCGCGGCGCGCCGTTACGTGATCCGGCGCGGCCGGGTGATCAGCCAGATGCCGGCGGCGCATGCAGCGCTGGCCTTGCCGGGACGACCGGGTTGCGTCGATTTTCGGCTAGGCTTGGCACGCGGAGCGCAAATATGAAACGCAATTGCCCGGCATCGGCTGGTGTTTATACATCCATACCCGTCTCTCTCCCCCCGAAGGAGCGGATGAGAAGAGCCGTAATTCGCTGTCGGGAATTACGGAAAGATCATTAATAGAAATAATAGAAGCAGCTGTTACAACCGGTCATCATGAACAATCCGCCCCCCTCTTTTCCGCAAACATCCGCAACGTTCGGCAAACCGGAATCCGGTCTGCGGCTGCGTCTTTATACGATCATCTTCGAAGCCGATACCCGCGCCGGCTGGCGTTTCGATGTGCTGCTGGTGATCGCGATTCTGCTGAGCATCCTGGTTGTAATCATGGACAGCATGCACACGACGAACATGGAACACGGCCAAGTGCTGGGTGTGCTGGAATGGATGTTCACAATCCTGTTTACGACCGAGTATCTGGCGCGAATGGCGTGCGTGCGGCATCCGCTGCGCTATGCCACCAGCTTTTTCGGCATCATCGATTTACTGTCGATTCTGCCAACCTATGTCGCGCTGGTTTTTCCGGAAACCTATGTCTTGCTGGATGTGCGGATCTTGCGCCTGCTGCGCATTTTCCGGATTTTCAAACTCACGATGTATGTTGCGGAATACGCTACGCTGGCACAAGCATTGCGCGCCAGCAGTCGCAAGATACTGATTTTTCTTTCCGTCGTCTTGATGCTCATTCTGGTGCTCGGTACCGTGATGTATGTGGTCGAAGGGCCGGACAACGGCTACACCAGCATTCCAGTCTCGATGTACTGGGCGGTCGTGACAATGACCACCGTCGGCTACGGCGATATCACGCCGCATACCGATCTTGGCAAGCTGATTGCCTCGATGATGATGCTGCTCGGTTGGGGCATCCTCGCAGTGCCAACCGGCATTGTGACATCCGAAATGACGGCGCAGCGGTTCACGCGACGCATCACGACACGCACCTGCCCTAACTGCTTGAGCGAGGGGCACGATGCGGATGCCCAATTCTGCAAAAATTGCGGCACAACTTTGCCGCCGTATCAGCACGATTAGCATTGCTGTAATTTCACCACTTCGCCTTGCCATATTCTCATGCTGAAAACAGGGTTGGAATGTGTGTTGCATTGCACTCCAAACATATTGCGCACAGGATAGACTCTGCCCCATACTCATGGCAGTTCATGCATCAGCGCATCGCATTAAAAACGGATGCGCGCAGACCGAACAAGCATGCGGCACCGTCGTCCTGCGGCCGCACCAATGAATCCCTTTCAAGTCATCGTATGCGCCTCTTTTCAAAAAAATATCGTCTTCTCGGCTGGCTCAGTCTCGTGCTGGCACTTGGCTTTTTGACTACCAGCATCGCTGGTTATATCGTGTCACGCGACTCGGTCCGGCAAGGCCTTGCCGAACAGGCATTGCCGCTCACCGGTGACAATATTTATTCGGAAATCCAGAAAGACTTGCTGGGACCGGTATTCGTTTCTTCGCTGATGGCGCATGACACCTTTTTGCGTGACTGGATATTGCATGGTGAAGATGATCCCACGCAAATCGTGCGCTATCTGAAAGAACTCAAACAAAAATATAGTACCGACACCAGCTTCCTGGTGTCGGCGCGTACGCACCAGTATTACAACGCCGACGGCATATTGAAATCGGTGCAGGAAAACGAACCGAGCGACAAATGGTTTTTCCGCGTGCAGGATATGAAAGCGCCGTACGAAACCAATGTCGGTTCCGACTTGGCGAACCGCGACACGATCACCATTTCCATTAATCATCGGGTACTGGATTACGAAGGCAACTTCATTGGTGTTGCAGGCGTCGGTCTGACCTTCGACACGATAGCGCGCCTCCTTGACAGCTATCAGGCGCGTTTCCATCGCCACATCTATTTTGTCGATGCACAAGGCGCAATCGTACTGGACGGCAAATCGACAAAACAGGTACCTGGCTCAATCGACGACCTACCTGGCATACGCGACATTGCGGCCAACGTACTCAATCGCAACACGACGCCGACACAGCTTGAATACCGATTGGACAATGCCTCGGTGCTGGTCAATTCACGCTTCATTCCGGAACTCGGCTGGTATCTGGTGGTTGAGCAGAATATCGCCGACGATGTGAGGCCGGTGCAGTGGGTGTTTATTTTCAATCTCGCCATCAGCGCTGCGGTAATTTTGCTGGTGCTGGTGATTATGCTGTTCAGGATCAACCGTTATCAGCGACGACTGAAGCATATAGCTGCCACCGATTCACTGACGAATCTGATGAACCGGCAAACGTTCGAAATTCTGCTGCAGCAATCATTGCTGGACGTAAAACGTAGCGGACGCCCATTGTCGGTAATCCTGTTTGACATTGACCGGCTCAAGGACGTCAACGGCCATCACGGGCATTCGTCTGGCGACCAGGTGCTATCTACCATTGCGCAGTTGGGCCGGGACGAGGTGCGTGAGAACGACATCATCGCGCGCTGGAACGGTAAGGAATTTGTGATCCTGCTGCGCGACTGCCCATTGGAAAGTGCATATCGCGTTGCGGAAAAATTGCGCGACGCGATTGCCGGATACGACTTCGCGCTGACGGACCCATCGATAGCGATCACGGCCAGTTTCGGCGTGGCCGAGTATGGACTGGAAGAATCCGAAACCCGCTTTTTCGCGCGTGCGGACAAAGCACTCCATGATGCGAAGGCGGCGGGACGGAATTGCGTTGAGGTTTCGATGGTGGAAGATCTCGAAGTGCAGGCTGTGTAGCGGCATTTTTAAAACATGCGGCTTGGTCGGGCACACAATCCCTCGCTTATAGGGGTAGCCTTTTACAGCACAGAACATTAGAAGGAAATTACTCCATAACATTGCATTGCGATATTGACGAATGATTTCTCGCAACTGTTAGCAAGGAACATTTTGGCGTGGCATTGCTTTTTGTTGAGCGTCAATAGGAGGCAGTTGCTTTCTCATTAAGTTTAACTCTCGGCTTTTTTCCGGCCTCGTTGCAGGAAAAAAGACATTGATAAACTCAAATATGAGAACCTATGCCTACCTATCCTCAACGCACACTTCTTTCGCTCCTGTTGGCCGTTTCCGTAGCTGGCTGTGGAGGAGGCGACGACTCAGTCACCGATACTCCATCAGCCGCAAATATCAATGAATCGCCGCCGGCCAGCCCTTCATCCGTCTCCGTGCCGTTGACCATGTCGTGCGTTGACGGGGCGACCTATCAGTGCAGCGGCAGCAGCATCATCAGGATCGATAACGGCGTGGCGTTGACAAGTTCAGGCGTGCAAACTTATGGCAAGTCCACCAATGACCTTGCGACACCGAATGCGTTTATCAGGAAAGCATTCGGTCTCACCCTCGGCTCCGGCGGCATCGCGGAAATCAGGCTGAACAAGGACAGCAACGGCCTTGTATCGAAGGCAGCGGTGTTGTTAAGCAACTTCGGTATTTCTTGGGATGCCAAGACTGACCGCCCCCAAATCCTGGAAACATTCTCGACAATACCGGGTCGCGTCCTGCTCGATGCAAACGGCGCACTCACCTTCGACACTCTCCCAGACAGTTCGGACCTGAACTACTATGACTACGCGCTCAAAGGCGCGGCTGCCACGCAAAAGAACTACGCTAACAACGTGTACTTTCCTCGTCAAAATTCGTCGCGCTGCAGCGCCGATATGACGACGTGCCCCTCGGTTGAAACAACCGGGATCAAGTACCAGGCGGGCGCCTGGCGTACGGGTGGGAAAGATCCGGATTCGACAGAAGCAAGCCGGTTGCATGAGGATGGCGATCCTTATGCCGGCAATGGTGTGCTGGACGCGAATGGCAACCAGACCATCCTGCTTGGGGGAGATGGGTTTGGCACCGCTTATCCGGGTTTTAAAGGGTATCGCGCTTTATCGAACTGGAGTTATCAATACGGGAACCTGGCGTCATGGATCACGCAAGACGCGGTCAATATCAACGAATGGGCCGGCACCAACAATGAGCACAGCAAAAATCGCCGTGGCATGGTGGCATTCGGCGATGTAACTGATCCTGCAGCGGTTCCGACAACCGGTTCAGCGACCTATTCCGGCTTTGCCTACGGCTGGTACGCCCGCAATGCCACGGAAGAGGCCATTTTCTTCCGTGGAGAAGCAACCATCACCGTGGATTTCGCTACACGGAAGGGGTCCATCACGTTCAAGGACACGGCGACCTACAATGTGGCCGCTATCCCAGTGCCGGTCACGCTCACAGCCACCACGGCGATGGGCGCCGCAGGAGGGAACGTTGCACATTACCTGACCGGCGCGGTGGACAACGGCTCGCTCAAGGGCGGACTCAGCGGCCGCTACTTCGGACCAGTGGTGGCTAGCAACACGAACGGCACGGGTCCAGCGGAGGTCGGCGGCGCATTCTCGCTGTCGAATTCGACAACCGGCGCAACGGCAGTGGGCGGCTTCATCGCTCGCAAGTAGTAATGTGCACTAGAGCGGATTTCCCCCGGATGCAAGGGGTGAGGATTGCTATTACCTCTGGAGGAAATCCGCTCTATATCAACGCATGAGAAAACCGGGATGGTCCAACACATCAGACCGGGAAAAGATGATCAGGACACCATGCCGGGCAATGCATGAACAACACGTCCTATAATCGATGGTTGCAAGCGATGGTTCAATGAAAAATGGCTCGACGGGCACGTATAAGGGACACTGGTCGCAATGGAAATGAAACTGTCTGAAACCAAAATAGAAAGCTTTAACAAAGACGGCTACCTGGTATTCAAAGGCATGGTGTCATCCACTACATGCGAGTTGATGCTGGCAGTAACGCAAGACCATCTGCAGCGTGCCGTACCTCCGCTCGAATACGAGCGTGACGTCGGTTATCCCGGTGCTCCGACATCAATCGATGCGCCGGGCGGCAAAACCATACGGCGCCTGCGCGACGCGTATCGGCGGCACGACTGTTTCCAGTCATGGGCGCAGAATGCGCGATTGGCCACAAGGTTGGCACAACTCTTTGGTGAGGATGCGTGCCTGTCACTGGCGCATCACAACTGCGTGATGACCAAGCGTCCCGATTTCGGCACTGCGACCGGCTGGCATCGCGACATCCGCTACTGGTCGTTTACGCGACCTGATCTGATTTCGGTATGGCTGGCGCTGGGCACGGAAACCGCCGGCAATGGTGCATTGTGGGTTATTCCCGGTTCACATCGACTGCAGATACAGCCCGATCAACTGGACGACGTGGACTTTTTGCGGCCGGATGTGGCGCAAAACCAGCCGCTGTTCGCGCAAGGCAAAGTGCTGGAGCTGCAGCAAGGCGATGTGCTGTTTTTTCACAGCGGCTTATTCCACTCAGCGCAGAAAAACACGACGGACAAGGTCAAGACGTCGGTGGTATTCGCTTATCGCGGCAAGAGCAATTTTCCGATCGCGGGCAGCAAGTCGGCAGCGGCGGGCGATGTGCCGTTAAGCGGTCTTTAACAGACTCGTTAAATCATTCCTGTTTCCGCACCGGTTTGCGCAGGCGCCTCACCAACCGCATCGCGCACCGCATCGTCCACCGTCTCGAGCCACACAAACGTCAACTGGCGCCGCGCATCTTCCGGAATTTCTTCCAGTTCTTTTTGGTTGCGTGCCGGCAGCAGCACCGTATTGATCCCCGCACGCAGCGCGGCCAGTACTTTCTCCTTGATGCCGCCGACCGGCAGCACCAGTCCGCGTAAACTGATTTCGCCGGTCATCGCGCGGTCGCTGCGCACCGGGCGTTCCATCATCAACGACGCGAGCGCGATAAACATCGCGACACCGGCACTGGGACCATCTTTCGGAATTGCGCCGGCCGGTACATGCACGTGGATGTCGCTTTTTTCGAACACATCCGGCGCGATATGCAATTGCCCGCCGTGCGCTTTGACCAGGGTGAGCGCGGTTTGCGCGCTTTCTTTCATCACGTCGCCCAGTTGTCCGGTCAGGATCAGTTTGCCGGTGCCAGGGGTACGGCTGGCTTCGACGAACAGAATGTCACCGCCTACCGGCGTCCATGCGAGGCCGGTCGCGACACCCGGCAAGCTGGTGCGCATTGCCAGTTCGCTTTCAAATTTTCTCGGCCCGAGAATCGCCTGCAAGTCCGTCGCCTCGACTTGCACCTGCTGGGCCGCGCCTTCGGCAACACGCATTGCGGCATAACGAAATACACTGCCGATTTCGCGCTCCAGATTGCGTACCCCCGCTTCGCGCGTATAGTCGTGGATGATGGCGCGCACCGCCTCGTCACTGATCACGCATTGTTCGGGCATCAGCCCATTGGCTTCACGCTGCCGCTGCAGCAAATAGCGCCGCGCAATCTGCTCTTTTTCCTGTTCGGTATAACCGGGCAGCGAAATGATTTCCATGCGGTCACGCAACGGCCCCGGCACCGTGTCGAGCATGTTGGCAGTGCAGATGAACATCACCTTCGACAGATCGAACGGCACTGCCAAATAGTTGTCGCGAAAAGTCGCGTTCTGCTCCGCATCCAGCACTTCCAGCAAGGCAGCGGCCGGATCGCCGTGAAAGCCGGCGCCGAGCTTGTCGACTTCATCAAGCATCATCACGCAATTACGCGCGCCAGCCTTGCGGATCGCCTGAATGATGTTGCCCGGCAGCGCGCCGACGTAGGTGCGGCGGTGGCCGCGAATTTCCGCTTCGTCATGCACGCCGCCCAAACTCACGCGCACGAACTTGCGGCCGGTCGCACGCGCGATGCTCTGGCCGAGCGAAGTCTTGCCGACGCCGGGCGGACCGACAAAGCACAGAATCGGACTCTTGCCGTGCGGGTTGAGTTTGCGTACCGCCAGATATTCAAGAATGCGCCGCTTGACCTTTTCCAGACCAAAATGGTCTTCATCCAGGATGCGGCTGGCTTCCGGCAAATAAATCTTGTCTTCGGTCAGGACCGACCAAGGTAACTCGCCCAGCCATTCGAGATAGCTGCGCAGCATCGAGTATTCGACTGCCGCTTCCGACATCCTTTCGAGCCGCTTCAATTCCTTCATCGCGTGCGTCTCGATTTCCGGCGGCATTTTTGCCTTCGCAATCGCCTCGGCCAAATCCGCCAACTCGGCATTGCTGCTCTCCGTTTCACCCAGCTCTTTCTGGATCGTTTTCAATTGCTCGCGCAACAGGAATTCGCGCTGCCGCTCATCCATGCGCTCCTTGGTTTGCTGGTTGATCCGCTGCGACAAGCGCAATACTTCGATGCGATGCACCAGCAAATTCAATACCTTGTCGAGCCGTTCCGGCAGATCGAGCGTTTCAAGGATGTCCTGCTTTTCCTGGGGCGTCAGGTCCATGACACCAGCCACGAAATCAGCGTAGGCCGATGCCGACGTGATGTTTTGTGCAGCCGCTGCCAGTTCCGCGGGTACTTGCGGCAGCAGGCCGAGGATTTCGGTCGAACGCTCTTTGAGTTGCAGCAAACGCGCCTGGATTTCCGCCGTCTGCTCATCGGCTTCCGGCAGCAGTTGCACACGCGCCGCATAGAATGGATAGCCGTCCAGAAATTCGATGGTGCGAAAGCGTTGATGTCCCTGGCATACGATGTAATGCACATTGTCTTGCGACGTGACGTAACGCAGGATACTGGCAGCAGTGCCGATCTGGTGCAATTGCCCCGGTTGCGGCATGTCGGTGCTGGCGTCGCGTTGCAGAACCACCCCTACCTGGATTTCACTGCGCGTCGCCTCTTGCGCGGCGGCGATGGTGCGCTCGCGTCCGATATTGATCGGCGCCACCAGCCCGGGAAACAGCACTAAATTGCGCACCGGAACAATGATCAACCCATCTTCCGGCAAGGCAGCCGAACGCGGTGCTGTGGCAGACGGCTGAGTCGCCTCTATCACGGCCTCATTTTCACCGCGAGGTTCGGGTTGGTAGCGTGATTCCGATTCCGCATTCATGATGGAAACAGGTTTGTCGCTCATCCGAGCTTGTTCAGAGTTAACGTGAGGCAGCCATCCGTCAGTATCCGCTGCCCTACTTTAAATTCACCTGCAGGTAATTCGATGCGTCGCTCAAATCGGCCATAAGGAATTTCAAGCCGGTGTATGGTTGCGCTCTTGCAGACAGCCGGCATTGCGCGCTGTCCACGCACAACCACCGTAACGCCATCGACGGCCACGTCCAGTTGTTCTGCCCTCACGCCAGGCAATGCAACGAGAACGACAAATTCCCGTGCGGTTTCGAATATGTCGATTGGAGGTTCCCATGTCGGACATGGATTGCGATGATGTCCGGGCTGAAAAAATTGTCGGTGCAGTCTGTCAGCGCGCTCCAGCAAGTCCAGTGCATCGCCCCACATCCACATCCCTGGATCACGCAATTTCATGAAATTTTTCCCCCTCTAAACCCGGTGTATAAAAATTATCATTTCGCATTGCACAATAGTCTGTGTCCGATTTGACACGGTTCAGCGAGTGGTGTTCCGGCGATAATCATCGCTTTCGCTTTTTGTCTGCAATCCAGGCGTGAGAAAATATTGAGATGAATATACAAATGAGCCAGCCACCAGGCAGCGCCGGCACCCTCGTTACCTGTGATGCCAAGGAAATGAAATGGTTGCCGTGGGCCATGCGCGGCGCGTACTTCAAGCTCATGAACGCGGACCCGAGCAGTGGCCGTTTTGCGCTGATGATCAAGTTCGATCCGGGTGCCGTGGCGCCGGTGCATCGACATGTCGGCGCGGTCGAAGGTTATATTCTTGAGGGCGGCTTTCATTACCGCGATGAACCGCATATCCGGTTCAGCGCCGGGTGCTACCTGCTGGAAAATGCGGGCGCCGTGCATCAACCGGAAAGTCCGGAAGGCGCCCTCATGTTTGCAGTGTTTCACGGCCCTGTTGAAGGTCTGGACAAGGGCGGCAATGTTGCCGCCAGACTCGACTGGAAATGGCATGTCGATACCTGGAACGCCGCACACAAGAATGATGAACAACAATAAACGCAAACGCATCGCCCTCGCCATCGTTGCAGCGCTCGCCATACTGGCGGGCGTTGCGGTGCTCGGCCTGCATGTCGCGACCAAGGAACTCAAGCATCAGGTCGAACAGGCGCTCGGCGCCAACAGCGAGGTTGATGACATCGTGGTCGGCTGGTCGGCCATCGAAGTGCGTGGCGTGCGTATTCGCGCACCGCAGGGCTGGCCGGCGCCTGATACGCTGCGCGCACAGCGCGTGGTGATCGTGCCGATCTGGTCGGGTTGATTTCAGCGAAGGTGCATATTCATCGCATCATGGTCGAGGATGCGTATGTGTCGGTGTTGCGGGCACGGGACGGACGCTTGCGTCTGTTGCCGAGCCTGCTGGAAAAACCGGCCGGCACCACCGCTGATCGCGCTGCGCCGGCAACGCCGGTTGCCATCGGCACAATTGAATTGCAGGGCAGCGCGCTGGAATTTTTCGACGCGACCGTGAAGAAGCCGGCGCACAAGCTGAGGCTGGAACAATTGCAGGCCAAGGTCGAGGATTTGCAGGTGCCGGCCATGTCGGGCCGCACCCGCATACAGCTGGATGGGGTGGTCAAGGGCGTGCAGCGCGACGGCAAATTGTCGGTGGGCGGCTGGACCGAACTGGCCGACAAGAATTCCGAAATCAGCACCCGGTTGCGAGGCGTCGACTTGATCGTATTGCAGCCGTATCTGATCAAAGCTTCGGAAACCGGCGTGCGGCGCGGCATGCTTGATATGACATTGACATCGGCGGTGCGCGCCAACCGCTTGCATGCGCCCGGCACAGTCACCCTGACCGGGCTGCAACTGACGTCGAGCGGCGGCGCGTTCGGCACCTTCATGGGCGTGCCGCGCCAGGCGGTATTGGCCGCGCTCAAAAACCGCAACGATCAGATCACGATCCCGTTCACGCTGGAGGGCAACCTGAGCGATCCGCGGTTTTCCTTGAACGACAGTTTCGCCAAGCGCATCGGCACTGCGGTTGCCGAAACACTCGGCATCAGCATCGAAGGCTTGACGCGCAACGTTGGCAACGCGGCGGAGGGATTGGGCAATACCGTGAAACGGTTGTTCGGGAAATAGTCAGGAGCGCTTAATTTCTGGCGTGCGACAAATTGAAGTTATCCACGCCATCGAACAACGTCAATTCGTGCGCCAGCTCGGCAATCGTTGATGCGCTGTGCTTGTTGAGCGCTACGGCGACAAAGCGCCATTCCGGCCGACCATCCTGGAATGAAATCGCGATCGAGCCCCACGCTATTTCATAGCCGCGTTCCAGCGCAAGCCGGCGCAGCACCTCTTCGCTCGGTACAAAATCCTTCTTGAAACGCAATACGATCGCCACCGCATGGCGCGACGGCAGCCGTGCCTCCAGTTTCGACACCCACACCATGCAGGTAGCGGACAAGAGCGCGAGCCCCATCGCCGCCGGATAAAACCCGACCCCGACCAGAATCCCGATTGCAGACGAGGTCCAGATCGACGCGGCCGTGGTCAGTCCGCTGATGTTGAAACCTTCGCGCATGATGACGCCAGCCCCCAGAAAGCCGATGCCGGTCACGATACCCTGGATGGTGCGGGTGGGATCGACGCCAACCAAGAATGTCACATGCCCGCCGTACCAGTGGCCGTGATAACCGGCGATGACAGTAAGCGCGGCAGATGCCATGCACACCAGCCCGTAGGTACGCATGCCGGCGGCACGTCCATGATACGAGCGCTCGTAGCCAACCAGCAGGCCAAGCAGCAATGCACCAAGCAGATTGAGGAAAACGATGACATTGGTTGTCACCGCGGAGGCGGACCAGTAGATTGCTAGCCACTCATACGACAGCATGTTCACTTACTCCGTTGGTGTGTTTTCAGGGGGGGGGTGCCGTATTGCATCTTCGCACGAAAACCCGGGCTGCGGGCGCACTCGGCGCCATGTTTTGCGCCTTTCTCCCCATGCGGGCTACTCTATGCACACAAGTTTGCAATACTTTGTATTGGTCGCGGGGATGGCGCGTGTGCGCGATCTGACAAAGATTTTTCAATTCGTCGATGACGGTTTCACCAGCGAACGGCGTTTGAGAAGGGCTTGATCGAATAAGGTATGCAAGACCGGCTTCATGTTCTGGCGCACCTTGGTGACAGATCCACGCCCTTGGCCAGCAACTTGTCATGCAGCCCCTTGCCGATATAGCCTTTATCCCCATACAGCTTGCCCAATAGCGCAGCATATAAAGACGGCACGGGCTTGCGATCATCGGTATTGCCAGGCGTCAGTTTCATGGCCAGCAGTTCGCTGCGATGGTTGATCACCAGATGCAGCTTGAAGCCGAAAAACCAGCCGGTGGACGACTTGCCGCGCGCGGCCAAGCCACGAAATTTGTAATCCAAGCCACAATCGTATGAAACAGCGAGGCGCTTGCTTTTGCGCTTTCTGAAACTTCCTTATCCAGAACTGAGTTTAGATACTATCTGCGTTCCATCGCGGGCATTTTTGCGGCAATCTTCGCCGCCATAAGCGGCCGGTAGTGCATCGCACATCGCTTTCTTCAAATCCTCTCAAGCGGCCTTGAACGACAACAACTGCGCGCCTTCCGCAACCTGATCGCCGACCGCATACAACACGTCTTCCACCACACCGTCTGTTGGCGCGGCAATCGTGTGTTCCATTTTCATCGCTTCCATGATCAAGAGCGGCGCGCCCTTCTCCACCGTATTGCCGCTTCCAACCAGCACGGCAACGATCTTGCCCGGCATTGGCGCCGTCAGGCGACCGCCTTCCGCTTCCGCTTTGCCCGCATGCGCGAGCGGATCTTGATAAGCAAGCATGACATGAGAACCGCCGGCAAACACGTGGAACATGTCGCCGTCGCGCACCACCGCGCCGCGCACGGTGTCTTCGCCCAGCTTGATGGTCAGGTTTTCCGTGTCATGCGTGGTCAGCGTCAGCGCTGACGAAATCGCCCCATGCTGCACCGACCAGCCGCCATGCTGATAGCTGATCAATACCGGATAGGTATTCAATTCATCCGCAAAATCCAGTTGCCGTTGCATGATCGCATTCATGCGCCAACCGCTCGTCTGCGCCCAAGGATCGTTGGCGGCTGCGACACGGTCCTGTTCGGACGCAAGCAAGGCTGCGACGGCCAATGCCAATACGTGGAATGACGCCGGCTGCACGGGCGGGAACAATGCATCGTAGTGACGTTCGATCAAGCCAGTATCGAGATCGGCGGTCGAGAATGGCTGGCTCTGGATCAGGCGTTTCAGGAAGGCGATATTGGTGGCGAGGCCGACGATCCGGTATTCGGACAATGCCTGCGCCATTTTCGCCAAGGCTGCGTTGCGGTCCTTGCCCCACACGATCAGTTTCGCAATCATCGGGTCGTAGAATGGCGAGATTGCATCGCCTTCGCGCACGCCGGAATCGATCCGAATAACGCCGCTCGCGGCGTCGTTCTCACCCGCTCCTGTGAGAGAGAGCCGGAGCGAAGGCACCGCTGAGACTGCAAAGACGACCGCCGCAGGTGTGCGCATATGCCGCAAGACGCCAATCGACGGCAGGAATCCCTTCTCCGGATTTTCCGCGTAAATGCGCGCTTCGAGTGCATGGCCATTGATGGCGAGTTCGTGCTGCCGTTTCGGCAAAGTCTCGCCGCAGGCAACGCGCAATTGCCATTCAACCAGGTCGGTCCCGGTGATCATTTCAGTCACCGGATGCTCGACCTGCAGGCGCGTGTTCATTTCCATGAAATAAAACGAGCCGTCTTGATTGGCGATGAATTCCACCGTGCCGGCGCCGACATAGCCGACCGCCTGCGCGGCTGCCACCGCAGCATCGCCCATCGCACGGCGCCTCGCCGCCGTCATGCCGGGCGCAGGCGCTTCTTCCAGTACTTTCTGATGCCGCCGCTGTACCGAGCAGTCACGTTCGAACAGGTACACGCAGTTGCCTTTGGTATCGGCAAACACCTGGATTTCGATATGGCGCGGGCGCGTCAGGTATTTTTCGACCAGCACCTTGTCGTCGCCGAAGCTATTGATCGCTTCGCGTTTGCACGATGCCAATGCGGCCTTGAAGTCTGCACTCTTTTCGACGATGCGCATGCCCTTGCCGCCGCCGCCGGCACTGGCTTTCAACAATACCGGGTAGGTAATCCTGTCGGCCTGCTCCTGCAGGAAATCGGCATCCTGATTGTCACCGTGATAACCGGGAACCAGCGGCACCTTCGCTTTTTCCATCAATGCCTTCGCCGCCGATTTCGATCCCATCGCGCGAATCGCGGACGCCGGCGGGCCGATGAAGACCAGGCCGGCCTTCGCACACGCATTGGCGAAGCCTTCGTTCTCCGACAAAAATCCATAGCCTGGGTGAATCGCCTGCGCGCCGCTCGCTAGCGCGGCTTCGATGATCTTGTCGGCGCGCAGATAACTTTCCTTGGCCGCAGGCGGCCCGATCAGCACCGCTTCGTCGCATACCGCGACATGCTTGGCATTGGCGTCCGCTTCCGAATAAACGGCAACGGTCTTGATGCCCATGCGGCGCGCGGTGGCAGCCACACGGCATGCGATTTCACCGCGATTGGCAATCAGGATTTTTGTGAACATTTTTCTTTACTGTTCTGTTACGTCGCAACGCGCATCCGCTGTGGCGTGACGCGAATGCAATCCTAGCTTGTCCAGCAATGCGCGATCCGCTTCCGCGTCCGGATTGCCGGTCGTGAGCAACTTGTCGCCATAAAAAATCGAATTGGCGCCGGCCAGGAAACACAACGCCTGCACCGCTTCGCCCATTTCGCGCCGACCGGCCGACAGACGCACGCGCGCTTTCGGCATCGTGATACGCGCCACCGCAATGGTGCGCACGAATTCGAACGGATCGAGCGGGTCGGTGCCGTACAAGGGCGTACCCTTGACTTGCACCAGGTTGTTGACCGGTACCGACTCCGGATACGGATCGAGATTGGCGAGTTGCGCAATCAGGCCCGCGCGCTGGCGGCGCGATTCGCCCATGCCGACGATGCCGCCGCAGCACACTTTGATGCCGACATTACGCACGCGGCCCAGCGTGTCGAGACGGTTCTCGTAGTCGCGCGTCGAAATGATGTCGCCATAAATTTCCGGCGCGGTGTCGAGGTTATGGTTGTAGTAATCGAGTCCCGCGTCCTTCAGGCGTTCTGCCTGGCCTTCGCCCAGCATGCCGAGCGTGGCGCAGGTTTCCAACCCCAAGGCTTTCACCTCGCGCACCATTTCCTCGATCTGATCGAGGTCGCGGTCTTTCGGCTCACGCCATGCGGCGCCCATGCAAAAACGCGTCGCGCCATGCGACTTGGCTTGGCGCGCGGCGTCGAGCACGGTATCGAGCGGCAGCATTTTCTGGGCGGTAACGCCGGTGTCGTAGCGCGCTGCCTGCGGGCAGTAGCCGCAATCTTCCGCACAGCCGCCGGTCTTGATCGACAGCAGCGTGGCAAGTTCCACTTCTTGCGGATTGAAATTCTCGCGATGCACTTGCTGCGCGCGGTACAGCAGGTCGTTGAACGGCAAGTCGAACAACGCAGCGACCGCATCAACCGGCCACGCGGCCGGCGCAGAGGTGGATACCTTGCCGGCATTGACCGACGGATGAAACGAAACAGGATGCGACGACATAAACAACATTCCTCTATATCAAAGTGAATCAGAATCAGATAGTGTACCGGGCCAGCCCGGCAGACTCGAAAAATCAAGATGGGCGGCGACCAATGCCGCCGACGGCTCCGCCAGGCGCGGCACATAGCCCAGCAGCGGCGCGTTCAAACGCTGGGCAAGCGCGTCGATGTTGGCAGCGCCATGCGGCATGCCGACATCGACCGAATTGGCGACCCAACCCGCCAACGTCAGGCCACGCGCGGCAATCGCTTCGGCGGTCAATAACGCATGGTTCAGGCAGCCGAGCCGCAATCCGACCACCATGATCACCGGCAGCCCCAATTGTTGCGCCAGGTCGGCGGTGTCGCACTGGCCGGAAAGCGGCACGCGAAATCCGCCGACGCCTTCGACCACGACCGCCTCTGCCATGTCGGCAATGCGCGTATAACAAGCGCGGATATGCACCAAATCAATTGTGATTCCTTCCAACGCAGCGGCGATATGCGGGGCCGCCGCTTCCTGCATCAGGTACGGCGTCACGAGTTCTCGCGGCAATGCGACATTCGCGACAGCCGTCAATTGATCGACGTCCTCGTTGTGCCACACACCGTCGCGCAACTCGGCGCCGGCGGCAATCGGCTTCATGCCTGCTGCCTGCATACCGGCCTGCACCAATGCATGTAGCAGTGCGCTCGATATCAGCGTCTTGCCGATCTCGGTATCGGTGCCGGTAATAAAATAGGCGCATGCGGCAGTCACATCAGACCTCGGCTTTCTGTTCGGCTTCCAGCGTATTCAACGCGCTCGCCAATTGCGCGACATCCTCGGTGGCATGCGCCGCCGATAGTGTCACACGCAGGCGGGCAGTACCGACCGGCACGGTTGGCGGCCGGATCGCCGGCACCCATAATCCCTCTTCGTAGAGCGCAGCGGCAGCGCGCAATGCGTCTTCATTGGGTCCGACGATCAAGGGTTGAATCGCGGTGGCGGACGGGAGATGCTGCCAACGCTGCAAGGTCAAGGTGTCCTTCAACTGCGCAATCAACGCCTGCAAATGTGTGCGACGCATCGCCCCTTCCGCGCCGCCGATGATGTCGAGACTGGTCAGCAAGGCATGCGCCAAAGCAGGTGCAGCGCCAGTGGTGTAGATGTAGGGCCGCGCGCGTTGCACCAGCCATTCGATGACGGTTGCATGTGCGGCGACGAATGCACCGCCGACGCCGGCCGCTTTGCCCAGCGTGCCCATGTAGACCAGATACGGCGAGCGTAAGCCGAAATGTTCCAGCGCGCCGCGCCCATGAGCGCCGAGTACGCCGAAACCGTGCGCATCGTCCACCACCAGCCATGCGCCATGCTGTTCGCACAATGCGAGCAAGGCCGGCAACGGCGCGAGATCGCCATCCATGCTGAATACGCTATCGGTGACCACGATTTTTTTTGCAGCGGTGCTGGCCGATAGCAGTGCTGCCAGCGCATCGGTGTCACCGTGCGGATACACCTTGACCGCAGCCCGCGACAGGCGCGCGCCGTCGATCAGCGATGCATGATTGAGCGATTCGGAAAATAGTGCTGTGTCGCGATCGGCCAGTGCGCTCAGCACTGCAAGATTTGCCATGTAGCCGGTGCAAAAATACAGCGCGCGCGCCGACTCCAGGTGGGGCGCGACAAAATCCGCCAGCCGCTCTTCCAGTAGCGCGTGCGCGCGCGAGTGGCCGCTGATCAAATGCGACGCGCCGCTACCGACGCCATAGCGGGCAGCGCCTTCCTGCAATGCTGTGGTCACCAGCGGATGTGCCGCCAGGCCGAGATAGTCGTTGCTGCAAAACGCCAGCATCGGCCGGCCATCGACCTGCACGCGCGGCGCGCATGGCGTGTCGGCCACGCGTCGACGGCGGCGCAAGCGATGTTCATCCAGTTGTGTCAATTCGCGATCGAGCGCGGCGAGTAATTGCATCGTCAAATCCCAATCACTTGTTCAAAAACAGTATGCGTCTGGTGCGCCAGAGCGTCGATTTCTTCGTCATTCAATATGTATGGCGGCATCAGGTACACCGTGCGGCCGATCGGACGCAACAGCAATTCGTGCTCCAGTGCGGTCGTGAAAAAGCGGCGTGAAAAAGTCGCCGCCTTGGCCGGATCATCGACGATTGCATCGAATGCCCACATCATGCCGCGCTGACGGAAGTGGCGCACATGCGGATGCTCGGCCAGCGGCGCCAAGGCTGCAGTCAAGCGTGCGGCGCGTGCGCGGTTGCGGTTCAACACATCGTCTTCGTCGAAAATCGCCAGCGTCGCCAATGCGGCGCGACATGCCAACGGATTGCCGGTGTACGAATGCGAATGCAGGAAGCCGCGCCGCACGTCAGCGTCGTAGAAAGCCTGATAAATTGCGTCGCGCGTCATTACCAGCGACAAGGGCAGATAGCCGCCACTGATGCCTTTCGACAGGCAGACGAAATCGGGCCAGATGCCTGCCTGCTCGCATGCGAAGAACGTGCCGGTGCGGCCACAACCGACTGCGATTTCATCGGCGATCAGATGCACCTGGTAACGGTCGCACAAGGCGCGCACTTCGGTCAGGTACGCTGGATCGTACATCGCCATGCCGGCGGCACATTGCACCAGCGGTTCGACGATCACGGCAGCAAGATGCGCGGCGCGTTCTTGCAGTAGCGCTTCCAGTTTGCTTGCCGCACGGCGCGCGACATCGGCTGCGGATTCGCCCTCTTGCGCTTGGCGTGCATCGGGTGACGCCACCACATGCACCTGTTGCAGCATCGGACCGTACGCATCGCGGAAGATTTGCACATCAGTCACTGCCAATGCGCCGACCGTTTCACCGTGATAGCTGTCTTTCAGGCAAACGAATTCGCGCTTGTCGGTCAGCCCGGCATTGCGCCACGCATGAAAGCTCATTTTCAACGCGATCTCAACGGCAGACGCGCCATCCGACGCGTAAAAGCAGTGGCCGAGGACGTGGCCGGTGCGTTCCGCCAGTTTTTCCGACAAGGCAATCACCGGTTCATGCGTGAAGCCGGCCAGCATCGCGTGTTCCAGCCGATCGAGTTGATCCTTCAGCGCCGCATTGATGCGCGGATTCGCATGGCCGAACAGATTGACCCACCATGAGCTGATCGCATCCAGATAGCGCTTGCCGTCGGCGTCGTACAGCCAAGCGCCACGGCCGTGACTGACCGGCACCAGCGGCACCGTTTCGTGATGCTGCATCTGAGTGCAAGGGTGCCATACGCTACGCAGGCTGCGCGCTATCCAGTCGCTTTGTGAGCTTGATTTCAAAACTGTTCCATCCAATTACAAATTCATCTGTTGCTTGCGCTTTTAGCGCCTTCCCCTTCAAGAGGAAGGCTGGGATGGGGATGGGTTTTACGCTGCGGACTTAACCCATCCCCACCCTAACCCTCCCCTTGAAGGAGAGGGAATTCCTTTGTTTGTCAAAAGACTTTGACCACTTGCTTAGCTCAACCAGCCTGGCTTGCGCTTCTCCAAAAACGCACGCACCCCCTCACGTCCCTCATCGGATGCGCGAATCACCGCGATGCGTTCCGCCGTATCCGCAATCAATGCATCCGTCAGCGGCGCACCGGCGACATCCTGCACCAGACGCTTGGCTTCCTTGACCGCGTTGGGGCTGGCCGTCACCAGCGCCTTGACGATGTCATCCACCGTGGCATCCAATGCATCGGCTTTGACCGCTGCATGCACGAAACCGATGCGCAGCGCTTCTGCAGCGGAAAACCGTTCCGCCGTCAAAAAATACCGGCGCGCCGCATTCTCGCCCATCGCCTTGACCACATACGGGGAAATCGTCGCCGGAATCAATCCGAGCTTGACTTCCGACAGGCAAAAATGCGCGTCTTCGACCGCGACCGCAATATCGCACGCGGCCACCAATCCCATGCCGCCGCCATAACAATCGCCCTGAACTTTGGCAACCACCGGTTTCGGGCAAAAATAAATGGTGCGCAGCATCTCGGCCAACTGCCCCGCATCCGCGCGATTTTCTTCGTGCGTGTAGCCGGCCATTTTCTGCATCCAGTTCAGATCTGCGCCGGCGCAAAATGCCGCACCGCGCGCAGCCAAAACGATTGCGCGAATACTGCCGTCGCTACCCAAGTCCTGAAATACATACGTGATTTCCGCGATCGTGGTTTCGTTGAACGCATTGCGCACGTCCGGACGATTGAGGATGACTCGTGCAACGCTATCGTGCCGTTCGATGTCTAGTGTTTGGTAGCGCATTGTTTCATCTCTGCCTGCAGCATATAAATGAGATCCATCTCAAGAACCGCATAATCCATTCTCGTCAGCACTGCGCTGATTTGTCCGCGGTGATGCGTACCGTGATTGAACACGTGCCCAAGAGTGCTCGCAAAAGGCGTGGTGACTTGCTCTCCTGAAGCTTTGATGTAACGTATATTGTCATTGAAGCGCTCGACGTCCACCGTCGCAAGCCAGGCACCCCAGCGTTTGACAGCGCCACGCAATGCGGCTGCCAGTGCAGTCTTGTCCGTTTCCAATTCTGCATTCAACGGCAGCTTCAACGATATTCCTTCAACCAAACGCGAGTACCAATGCTGTTCGCCAACCAGCATATGATTCAGCGTGCCATGCACCGATGTAAAGAACAGTCCACTATCTTGGCGGTAATGCGCATCGCTCATGATCGCGACCTCGGCAAGCAGTTTTTCCGTGGCCCAGACGTGGTAACGGGCTAATGTTCCGAAATAATCTCGCATGTCCATTTGGTTTCCTTACATTCTGAACACGCCAAACCTGGTCTCGGCAATCGGTGCGTTCAAGGCCGCGCTCAATCCCAACCCCAGCACCATGCGCGTATCGGCCGGATCGATAATTCCGTCATCCCACAGTCGCGCCGACGCATAGTACGGATGGCCCTGATGCTCGTACTGCGCCTTGATCGGCTGCTTGAATGCATCTTCCTCTTCCTTGCTCCACGCGCCGCCCTTGGCTTCGATGCCGTCGCGCTTGACGGTCGCCAGCACACTAGCTGCCTGGTCGCCGCCCATCACCGAGATGCGCGCATTCGGCCACATCCACATGAAGCGCGGCGAAAATGCGCGGCCGCACATGCCGTAGTTGCCGGCGCCGAAACTGCCGCCGATAATTACCGTGAATTTCGGCACCGCAGCAGTCGCAACCGCCGTCACCATTTTCGCGCCGTTGCGCGCGATGCCTTCGTTTTCATATTTGCGGCCGACCATGAAGCCGGTGATGTTCTGCAGGAAAACCAGCGGTATTTTACGCTGGCAGCACAGCTCGATGAAATGCGCGCCCTTCAACGCCGATTCGGAAAACAGAATGCCGTTATTCGCGATGATGCCGACCGGCATGCCGAAGATGTGCGCGAAGCCGCAAATCAGCGTGGTGCCGTAGCGCCCCTTGAATTCGTCGAATTCGCTGCCATCGACGATGCGCGCGATCACTTCATGCACATCAAAAGGTTTCCTCGTATCGACCGGGATCACGCCATACAATTCCTGCGCCGGGTATTTCGGCTCAACCGGTTCGCGCAATACCATCCCGTGCGATTTTTGACGATTCAGGTTCGAGACGACGGTGCGCGCCAGCGACAATGCATGCAGGTCGTTTTGCGCCAGATGGTCGACCACACCTGACAGGCGCGTATGCACGTCGCCGCCGCCCAAGTCTTCCGCCGTCACCACTTCGCCGGTGGCCGCCTTCACCAATGGCGGGCCGCCGAGAAAAATCGTGCCCTGGTCCTTGACGATGATCGACTCGTCGCTCATCGCCGGCACATACGCGCCGCCGGCGGTGCAAGAGCCCATCACCACCGCGATTTGCGAAATGCCTTTGGCGGACAGATTCGCCTGATTGTAGAAGATGCGGCCGAAGTGGTCGCGATCGGGGAACACCTCATCCTGGCTCGGCAGATTGGCGCCGCCGGAATCGACCAGGTAAATGCACGGCAGATTGTTTTGCTCGGCGATTTCCTGCGCGCGCAAATGCTTCTTGACCGTCATCGGATAATAGGTGCCGCCTTTGACCGTCGCATCATTGCACACGATCACGCATTCCTGCCCTGCCACGCGGCCAATGCCGGTGATGATGCCGGCCGCTGGTGCCGCGTTGTTGTACATCTCGTAGGCCGCCAGTTGCGAGAATTCGAGGAAAGGCGTGCCGGGATCAAGCAGCATTTGCACGCGGTCGCGCGGCAGCAGCTTGCCGCGCGCAGTGTGCTTTTTGCGTGCATCGTCACCGCCGCCCAGCGCGATTTGCGCGACCTTGGCTTTCAGGTCGGCAACCACTGCCTGCATTGCGGCAGCGTTGATGTTGAAATCGTCCGAGCGGCTATTCAGTTTGGAATCGAGAACCGTCATTTTTGTTTTCCATACGAGTTTTATGGCAATGGGTGTAGCACATAGCCATCATGGCGCTCCCCTCGCCCGCTTGCGGGAAAGGAGTTGGGGGTGAGGGTTCACGGAAAACTGCCATCCAGGTAAAACCAGCGTCCGTCTTTGCGCACGAATCGGCTGATTTCGTGCAGCCGGTGGGCGCGTCCATCGACCTTGTAGCGCGCGACAAATTCCACGGTCGCTTCAACGCCTGCCTCGGCATGTTTCTTCACTTCGAGTCCCAGCCATTTTAATCCGGCTTCCGTTATCGGCCCCGTAGGTCGCGTTCTGTCACTCCATGTCGAGTGCAAATAGGCATCGTCTTGCAAGGTATAGGCGCAATACCGCGAACGCATCAATTCCGCAGCTGTCTGCGGCGTCTGCGCGCCGCTGATGAAGCGTCCGCAACATTGCGCGTACGACGCGCCGCCACAGGGACAGGGCAATTCTTTCGGCATAACTGTCATCGTTATATGGAGTAGAGTGTGCTCGGTTAATTTTTATATTGGCGCTGCTTACAATGCACGAGCAATCAATATTTTCTGAATATCGCTTGTGCCTTCGTAAATCTGGCACACCCGCACATCGCGATAGATCCGCTCGACCGGGAAATCACTGACGTAGCCATAGCCGCCGTGAATCTGGATCGCATCCGAACACACGCGCTCGGCCATCTCGCTGGCAAACAATTTCGCCATTGCCGCCTCCTTCAAGCAAGGCTTGCCGGCATCCTTCATGCCGGCCGCGTGCATGACCAACTGGCGCGCCGCTTCGATCTGCGTCGCCATGTCGGCCAGCTTGAATTGCACCGCCTGATGCTCAAATAAAACCTTGTCGAAAGTGGTGCGCTCTTTCGCGTACGCCAGCGCGGCGTCAAACGCTGCGCGCGCCATGCCGACCGCTTGCGATGCGATGCCGATGCGGCCGCCTTCCAGACCCGACAATGCGATCTTGTAGCCTTGGCCTTCTTCGCCGATCAGGTTGCACTTTGGAATGCGGCAATTCTCGAACAGGATTTGCGCGGTATCCGAGGAATGCTGGCCGAGCTTTTCTTCAAGGCGCGTGACAATATAGCCGGGCGTGTCGGTCGGCACCCAGAATGCGCTGAAGCCTTTTTTGCCCAAGCCTTTATCGGTTACCGCGATCACGATCGCAACATCCGCGTATTTGCCGCTGGTGATGAATTGCTTTACCCCATTCAGCACGTAATGATCGCCGTCTTTGCTTGCCGTGGTGCGCAAGGCCGATGCGTCGCTGCCCGCATGCGGCTCGGTCAGGCAAAATGCGCCGAGCATGTCGCCGCGCGCCAGCGGCTTCAAAAACTGTTCTTGTTGCGCCGGATTTGCGTACATCATCGCGATGCTGCATACCGGGCAATTGTTGACGGAAATGATGGTCGAGGTGCCGCCATCGCCGGCTGCGATTTCTTCCAGCACCAAGGCTAGCGACACGTAATCGAGGCCTGCGCCGCCCAGTGCTTCCGGCACCGCCACGCCGAATGCGCCGAGGGCCGCCAACGCTTTCAATTCTTCTTGCGGGAAATGGTGTTCCTTGTCCCAGCGCGCGGCGTTGGGCGCGAGACGCTCTTGCGAAAACGTGCGCAGCGCATCTCGGATCATTTCATGTTGTTCACTCAGTACCATGTCCCACCAAATCGCTTTTTAGAATTATCGTGCAAAACGCGCACCTGGCATCTACCAGGATACATGGCCCCCGTTGTGGCTGAGGAAGCTGCCGCTCTCTTTCAGCGTCAGCATATCGATCACGCGCCGCATATCCGCAACACTCTTTTGCACGGAAATCGTTGCATTCGCCCCCCCCATATCGGTCTGCACCCAGCCCGGACTCATCGCCACCAGGCTCGCTTTCGGATAATCGAACGATGCGGCTTTCACCGCCATGTCGAGTGCTGCTTTCGACACCCGATATAGCCACCCATAGCTCCCATCGGCCTCGCCGATGCTGCCCATGCCGCTGCTCATGAAGATGAATTTCCCGCGTGCCGCTTCCACCATCGGCGCTACCGTCGGGATCAGTTGCATCGCACCGAGCACATTGGTGTGCATGATTCTATCGAACTCATCGGTGGTCGGCGCTACATCGGCGCCTTGCCGCGAACCAAACACGCCCGCCATATACACCGCAAGGTCCAGTTTTACATCTTCCAGCTGCCATGCCAGCGACGCGATCGATTCGGTATGCGCCACATCGAGCTTGATTGCTTCGGCGCCGGCAGTACGCAACGCGGCAATGCCGGCATCATCACGTGCGGTTGCAAATACTTTCCAGCCGTCGACCAGTAACTGCTGCGCAAACTCGCGGCCGATGCCGCGCGATGCGCCTATGATGAATGCGGTAGGCATGATCTACATCTCCAACAATGTTGTCCTCGCCTGTCGCCTATATTGCTCTTTTGATGAACGTACCTCTATAGCGGAAATGCCGGGTGCGCAAGCGCACCCCACATCCCGGATTCCACGATTCTGCTGCAGAACAGCTTCGTGTTTACATCAATTCAATCGCCATCGCGGTACCTTCACCGCCACCGATGCACAGCGATGCAATGCCGCGCTTGCCGCCGGTCTTTTTCAACGCGCCGATCAGGGTCACGATGATGCGCGCACCGGACGCGCCGATCGGGTGGCCCAGTGCACAGGCGCCACCGTTGATATTGACCTTGCTGTGCGGGATGTTGTGGTCCTTCATCGCCGCCATCGGCACCACGGCAAACGCTTCGTTGATTTCGAACAGGTCGACGTCGCCGGTGGTCCAGCCGATTTTTTTACACAGATTGGCAATCGCGCCGACCGGTGCTGTCGTAAACAAATTCGGCGCTTGCGAATGACGCGCGTGACCGATGATTTTTGCGAGCGGCGTGCAACCGAGTTTTTCCGCGGTCGATTCGCGCATGAGCACGAGTGCTGCGGCGCCGTCATTGATCGACGACGACGATGCGGCAGTGATGGTGCCGTCTTTCTGGAACGCGGGCTTCAATGCGGTGATCTTGTCGAGTTTCGCTTTCAGCGGGCCTTCATCCTTGTCGATCACGATATCGCCGCCGCGGCCGGACACCGTGACCGGTGCGATTTCCCATTTGAACGAGCCGTCGGCAGTCGCGGCCTGCGCGCGTTTGACCGACTCAATGGCGAATGCATCCTGCGCTTCGCGCGTGAATTCATATTTCGCCGCGCACTCTTCGCCGAAGGTGCCCATCGAGCGGCCTTTTTCATAGGCGTCTTCCAGGCCGTCCAGCATCATGTGGTCGTACATCATCCCGTGGCCGATGCGATAGCCGCTGCGCGCTTTCGGAATCAGGTAGGGCGCATTGGTCATCGATTCCATGCCGCCTGCGACGACGACGTCATTAGTGCCTGCAGCGATCGAATCGAATGCGAACATGGTTGCCTGCATCGCCGATCCACACATTTTCGACATCGTGACTGCGCCAGCCGAGGCCGGAATGCCGGCCTTGATCGCTGCCTGGCGTGCCGGCGCCTGGCCCAGACCTGCCATCAGGCAGTTGCCGAACAAGACATCCTGCACCAGGTTCGGTTCGAGCCCAGCGCGTTCGACCGCAGCCTTGATGGCGACCGCGCCCAGTTCGGTGGCCGTCACTGACGAAAAGTCGCCCTGAAATGCACCCATGGGGGTGCGGGCCGCGCCGACGATAACGATAGGATCATTCATGACATTTCTTCCTTTAAGTTGTTGGAGATGGAGCCTAGCCTGCACTTGACTCTTTCCCGCAATGATTAAAATTTACGCCGCTTGCGCTGACGGGATGGATAAATTTGCCTGATAACTGAAACGTAATTCTGGCGGATACGGGAAAACGTCATCGATATAGCCTTCCAAGATCCGTTGCTTGCGTGCCTGCCAAAACTCCGGCGTAAGCAGGTCGGCGTGATGCTTCATGAAATACTTTTTCACGGTCGGATTCCCGAGCAGGAAAGTGCCAAGCTGTTCCGGGAACACATCGTTTTTGGCGATTGGGTACCACGGTTCTGCCGACATTTCTTCCTCTTCATTGTGCGGCGCGGGAATCTTGCGGAAATTGCAGTCGGTGATGTATTCGATTTCATCGTAATCGTAAAACACCACACGGCCATGACGCGTCACACCAAAGTTCTTATACAACATATCTCCAGGGAAGATATTGACGCCGACCAATTCTTTGATTGCATTTCCGTATTCTTTCACGCCGTGCTCGACTGCGGCTTCGTCGCCGCGTTTTTCTGCATTATTCAGAAAAATATTGAGCGGCATCATGCGACGCTCGATATATACATGCTTGATCACGATTTCATCGCCTTCTTCTTCGACGATCGATGGTGCGACTTCTTTCAGCTCCGCCAGCAATTCTTCTGAAAATCGCGAGCGCGGAAACGCGACATTTGAATATTCAAGCGTATCGGCCATGCGGCCGACGCGATCGTGGTTTTTCACCAGCAAGTACTTTTCTTTCACGATCGCGCGCGTGGTTTCTTTCGGAGGCGGAAAATAATCCTTGATTACCTTGAAGACATACGGGAACGACGGCAACGCAAATACCACCATCACCAAGCCGCGGATACCGGGTGCCGCTTCAAAGCGGTCAGACGAGTGTTTCAGGTGGCGCAGAAAATCGCGATAAAACAGCGCCTTGCCCAGCTTTTGCAAACCGAGAATCGTATAAATTTCGCTACGCGGCTTGTTCGGCATAAGGCTGCGCAGGAATTGCACATACGCGGATGGCACTTCCATGTCGACCATGAAATACGCGCGCGTGAACGAGAACAGCACCGTGATCAATCGCGGATCGAATAGCACCGTATCGAGAATCAGGCCGCCCTTGCGGTTATGCAAAATCGGCAATACGAATGGATATTCGCGGTTGCCGTTGATGCCTTTGCCGACGATATAGGCACCCTTGTTACGATAGAACAAGCTTGCAAGCACCTGGATTTGATGGTTCGGCTCCAGCAAGTCCGCCCCAAACATGCCACGCAAGCGTTCTTCGACAAAGCCGATGTCACGTTCGAGATCGGCAAACGGACATTTGAGCTGAAAATTGGTGACGATGCGCTTCAACGCAAAATGCAAGCCATCCTTGCTCGGGTAATACACACGATAGGTGGGCGCCAGTTCTTCCGTGTCGATGTATTCGGTTGATACCGCGGGCCGCACAAAAATGAAGTCGTTATGGAAATATGCACGGTGCAGGATATTGCAGCATACCGAATTGAAAAACGTTTCCGCCAGTTCGGGCTGTTTATGGTTGGTCAGCAAGCCAATGTAATGCAGCTTGACCTCGCGCCACACATCGTCGGTCAGGTCTTCCTGGTCATATTCGTCTTCCAGCACATGCACGCATTCCTGCACGCGCGTGTCATAAAAGGCAATACGTGCCCTGGCATGAGCCTGCGCGGTTTTCCAGTCGCTTTCCTCGAAGTAGCGTTTCGCATCGCGGCTCGCTTCGCGGAACAAACGGTAATGCTTGTCGAAACCGTCGAGGATGGTGCGCGCGGTATCGAACGCGATTTGTGAGGATAAGAGTTTTGGGAAGGTGGTGTGCGGCATCTTTAAAGCCCGAATCGAATTTTCCACATTACTGGTTTAGCCAAATCCGTGCCGATACCGCACAGCTTGAAGAGGCCGGACAGCTGCAGGTTTTTCATTTTGAGCATACCTCCTTGCCAAGCGCCCTCGATAGCGAGCCATGCTGGCGTAACGGGGGCGTGATGAGAAGTGTGCTCATGTTGAATAGTATGTGCGATTTTAAAAATGCACCATGGCAAAAACATGTGTCATTTTGTCTCTTCAAACAATTCGCGTCCGATCAACATGCGCCGGATTTCACTGGTGCCAGCGCCGATCTCATACAACTTCGCGTCGCGCCACAAACGGCCGGCCGGATATTCATTGATATAGCCATTGCCGCCCATAACCTGGATCGTTTCACCTGCCATCCATGTCGCTTTTTCCGCCGAGTACAGAATCGCACCAGCGGCATCCTTGCGGATCGCGCGCACCGCCTCCGGCGTCACGGCCCGGTCGCATGCCTGGCCAACTGCATACACATAGGCTTTGCACGCCATCATGGTCGAATACATATCAGCGATCTTCCCTTGCATGAGCTGGAATTCGCCGATCGGCTGGCCGAACTGCCTGCGATCATGGATATACGGCACGACCACATCCATGCAGGCTTGCATGATGCCCAGCGGCCCACCGGACAATACGGCACGCTCGAAATCAAGGCCGGACATCAGCACATTGACACCTTTGCCCAAGCCGCCCAGCACATTTTCGGCCGGCACTTCGCAATCCTGGAATACCAGCTCGCCGGTGGACGAGCCGCGCATGCCGAGCTTGTCGAGTTTTTGCGCGATGGAAAAACCCTTGAAATTCTTTTCAACCAGGAAAGCGGTCATGCCGTGCGGACCGGCATCCAAATCGTTTTTCGCATACACCACCAGCACGTCAGCGTCCGGCCCATTGGTGATCCACATCTTGGTACCGTTCAGCACCCAGCGGTCGCCCTTCCAATCGGCACGCAATTTCATGCTGACCACATCGGAACCGGCATTCGGCTCCGACATGGCGAGTGCGCCGATGTATTCACCGGACACCAGCTTCGGCAGGTATTTTGCGCGTTGTTCCGACGTACCGTTGCGGCGAATTTGGTTCACGCACAGGTTCGAATGCGCCCCGTACGACAGACCAACCGAGGCCGATGCGCGCGAGATTTCTTCCATCGCAACGATGTGCGCGAGATAACCCATCGCGGCGCCGCCGAATTCTTCTTCGACAGTAATACCGAGGATGCCGAGGGCGCCCATCTTGCGCCACAGATCCATCGGGAACTGGTCGGCGCGGTCGATTTCGGCAGCGCGCGGCGCGATTTCGGCTTGCGCGAATTGCTGGATGGTTTCGCGCAGGGCGGCGATGTCTTCGCCATGGTCAAAGGTCAAGCCGGGCAAATGGATCATGTCGTCCTCCATTTTCAAGGGAAAATTACGAGTGGATTTCGGGATGTAAAATCATACCTCGAATTGACGTTTACGTAACCGTAAAGCAAATTCCGGTGGCTGCGCTTGCTGCAGGTGACCGAAACCTTCAAGCCGCCTCCTTGCTGCGTTTGGAAACCGGCTTTTTGGCGATGGTGCGCAACACCGGCTGGGCTTTCTTCGCCGTCCCGCCTTCCAGCATGCGTCGGCATTCGTCTTCGTGCATGGCAATCTCGGCCAAAGTCACTTCGATATCCTCGCGCTGCTGCTCGAGCGTTTCGCGATGCCGCGCCAGCACAGTTAGAAAACGCTTCATTTGCACATTCGAATCCTTCGGCGATTCATACATGTCCACCAGACTCTTGATTTCGGACAGCGTCAGGCCGAGCCGCTTGCCGCGCAAGGTCAGCTTCAGACGCGTACGCTCACGCGCCGAATATACGCGGGTGCGGCCTCCGGCACCTTCGCGCTTGGGGCTGATCAAGCCTTGATCTTCGTAAAAGCGAATCGCGCGTGGCGTTATGTCGAATTCGCGCGCCAGTTCAGTGATGGTATAGGTAGGCATGGTGGCGATGTTGGGTTCAATAAGCAATACGCCCCTATGCGGCGCATGCGGTAATAAATCGGGTTGTGTTTAGAATGACAGTTAACGTTAACGTCAACTCTATTGTAGCGCGCCTGTTCAAAATGCAAGCCGATGCGTATCTTGATTTTGACAACTCGATGAATCCACTTGAATTGAATGACACATTGATGCTGCTATCGCATGACAAACCGTTTTGCGACGCAACATGGAAGGGGCCAACGTCATTCGTTTTAAAACTCTCTGAGAAATGCGCTATTGATTTTGACCTCGCACCGTCTATATTAAAAAGACGTGTGGCGCCGGCTTGCAAAGGCGAATAATGGCGCGAAATTTCCGGTCACAAAAAGTTCCTGTCACGAAAAAACTGACTGTCACGTGCCGACATGGAATAGTTCGCGATAATGAAAGCATCCATCGAACGAGAAGATTTCAGCGAGCGCTTGCAGCAAGCTCTGAGAAACGCGGATTACTCCCCGGACAGTCCAACCCAATTGGCACGCGAATTCAATATTCGCTTTTCGGGTCCTCCGATTACAGTCCATGCCGCGCGCAAATGGCTGGTAGGCGAAGCTATTCCCACTCAGGAAAAATTGCGTATCCTGGCCCAATGGCTAGGCGTGCCTGCCGAGTGGCTGCGCTTCGGCGGCGACGGACTGCAAACGCAACGCCACGCTGACGGCAGCACCTCCGAGTCATCGCCACGCTTTGAATCCGACGATGTAAAGCTGATCGCGGACTTGCAGCATCTGGATGAGCACCATCGCATGATTGCGCGCGAAGTCATCCGCATGCTGGTGCGTATCAATAATCGCCAAAAGTAATACCAATCTGAATCGATCTCGCGCCGCAATAGCGATTCCGTCCAAGTGAATTGCGTGTAGCTGGCCGCTGGTGTCGGTCAGCCTTATGGCTGTGGATTCTGGATGCCGGATGCGGTGCGCGCCTTGTGTGGCGCTTTGGATAATAAAAAATCATAGGCCCAGTTCGGCAGTAGCCGCAGCAGCTTGGCAACCACGCCCATCTGCCACGGAATGACGCGGTAGCTGCTGCCGGCGTCGATTTGCGCAACGACATTGGCCGCGAATTTTTCCGCCGCCATCAGGAATGGCATCCGATAGCTGTTTACTTGCGTCATCGGCGTATCGATATAACCCGGCACGATCGTGATCACCTTCACGCCACTGCTTCTCAATTCGATCCGCAACGACTCGCAATAGCTGATTACTGCCGCCTTCGATGCGCTATACGCTTCTGCACCAGGTAATCCGCGAATGCCGGCCACGCTGGCGATACCGACCAGGCGGCAAGCGCGGCTGCCCGCTTGCGCCTGTGCTTTCAGCGTCGCGATGAACGGCGCGAAGGTCGCCACCGTTGCCAGCAAATTGGTTGCGACGATGCGCTCGAACACCGCCATATCTTCCGCATATTCGGTCAGGGTACCTTGCGAAATGCCGGCATTGGCAATCACCACATCGGCGCCGCCCAGCGCGCCGATGAAGTCAGCCGCCGCTGCCGCCAATGCCGCATGGTCGGTGACATCGAGGGCATAGATGCGGTGGCGCTCAGGGTGCGGCAAACTGGCGGCCAATTGTTCCAGGCAATGCTGCCGGCGCGCGACCAATCCCAGCGTTGCACCCTCTTCGGCGTAGCGTTTTGCTAATGCCGCGCCAATGCCGCTTGACGCACCGGTGATGAATACACGAGTCATGGTTTTTCTCATTAAAAAAGTCCGCCCTCTCGCGAGTGACGGACTTGATTGGTTTGGTTGATGCCGCTCGGGCATCCTCTTGTGATTACTTGCGTTCCTTGCCGACCTTGGCCACCAGTCCATCCATTACCTGCAGCGTTGCAGCAACCAGTACCTGCTCCGGTTGATTGCCAATGCTGGCACCCACGATCGACGGTGCGGTTACGAAACGGCCATCAATCACGATCATGGGCACGCCATCAACCTTGTAGGCCTCCTGCAATTGCTCGACGCGGCGGACTTTGGCCTGCACCCCGAACGAGTTATATAAATCGAGGAATTTCTTTCTATCGATACCTTGCTTGGCGATGAAATCGGCGATTGCTCCCTCGTTTTCAAAGGTTTGCCGTTCGACATGAATTGCGTGGAAAACTTTTTTGTTCAATTCATCCACTTTGCCCATTGCCTCAAGTGAGTAATACAAGTGCTGCAGCGGTACCCACTGTGGACGGAAGCCGACCGGTATGCGCTTGAAAACAATATTGTCACCCTGCTTCTTTACCCAGTCCGCCAACGAGGGCTCCAATACGCTGCAATGCGGGCACGCATATGAAAAAAATTCGATGACTTCGACTTTCTTGCCCGAATCGGTTTGCTGCGATTTGGCGAGCGTCCGGTAATCCAAACCGTTTTGCGGATCCGCAGGCGACGCACTTGCCGCTAGCGCGACCAGGCTCAGGCTCATTGCTGCCAACAGATGTTTAAGAAAACGCATACAGTTCCTTTCAGGTTATTTTGCAATGCGCACGACTGCGACATCCATGCCGCCGTCAGACAATTTGCTGCGCACGCGGTTCATCGCATCAAGCTGGTTGAACGGGCCGAGCCGTACGCGATAGAGCGGGCCGTTGTCGGAGGTTTTTTCGGAAATATTCGCTTCGAAACCTTGCAGCGCCAATTTGGCCTTGATGCTCTCCGCATCCGCCTGTTCGCGGAACGCGCCGGCTTGCAGAAAATAGACCTGCTTGCCATCGCCGCCATCGGGCTTCTGCATTGCTGTCTTGTCGGTCGGATCGGCCACTGTGACGTTAGCCTGCTTGACGCTAGCCTTCGGCTTGTCGGTGTCCAGCTTGGCCTCACTCATTGATGGCGGCGCTTCGGCCTCCTTGACGAACGCCTTTGCCGCTTCTTTCGCCGCATTCTTGTTGCCGTACATGGGCCTGTTGGGATCGGCGATCTGACCGGCGGTCAGTTCCGACTTCTCGACCTTGCCCGACTTGTTCATGAAAGGCAGCGAGGTTTTGGTAATCGCGACCGCCACCACGACAGCAATCCCGAGGCCGACCACCAGCCCGATAATCATGCCCAATAAGATGCCGCCTGTCTGCTTCTTGCTATGGTTGACCATACTTCTCCAATTACATCCTCGTCGGCGCCGATACGCCGATCAACGCCAAACCGTTACGCAAAACCTGCCGTGTTGCACTCATTAACGCCAGCCGCGCCATTTTGGTGGACACGTCATCGACCAGCACCCGCTCCGCATTGTAGTAGCTATGCAACTCGCCGGACAAATCACGAAGATAGAACGCTACCTGATGCGGCCCCAGTTCTTCAAGCGCTTTTTGCAGCATTTCCGGATATTCCGCCAGTTTCGCCAACAAGCTCGCTTCACGTGGCGCGGTCAACGGTGACAGATCGGCAATTGCATTCAGCGTCGCTTCGTCGCCACCCCATTGCGCCAGCACCGAACAGATGCGCGCATGCGCATACTGCACGTAATACACCGGATTTTCATCCGAGCGTGCCAATGCCAGATCGACATCAAACACGAATTCGGTGTCGGCCTTGCGTGAAATCAGGAAAAAACGCACCGCGTCGCGACCGCGCGTGAGATCGCGCGTACCGTCTTCGGTCGTCGCGTCGCCAGCCGACCATTCGATCAGGTCGCGCACCGTTACGTATGATCCGGCCCGCTTCGAGATTTTGACTTCTTCGCCGTTTTTCATCACGGTGACCATCTTGTGCAGCACATAGTCGGGATAGCCTTGCGAAATGCCGATATTGACTGCTTGCAGGCCGGCGCGCACGCGCGCAACCGTGCCGTGGTGGTCGCTGCCCTGGACATTGATAACCTTGCCGAAACCGCGCTGCCATTTGTTGATGTGGTACGCAACGTCGGGCACGAAGTAGGTATAGGTGCCGTCAGTTTTTCTCATCACGCGGTCTTTGTCGTCACCGTATTCGGTGGTGCGCAACCACAGCGCGCCATCCTGCTCATAGGTCTTGCCGGCCTTGATCAGCGCGGCGACGGTAGCTTCGACCTTGCCATCGCTGTACAGCGACGATTCCAGATAGTAGTTGTCGAATTTGACCCCGAACACCTGCAAATCGAGGTCTTGTTCACGCCGTAAATAGGTCACCGCGAATTTGCGGATCGATTCGATGTCGTCCACATCGCCGCTGGCGGTGGCTGGCGCACCATCGCTGGCGGCGACCGTTTTCCCGGCAAGGAAATCGGCCGCGATATCGGCGATATAGTCGCCGTTATAAGCTGACTCCGGCCAGTCCGCGTCCCCCGGCTTGAGGCCCTTGGCGCGCGCTTGCACCGAGGACGCAAGAGTCGCGATCTGCACACCGGCATCGTTGTAATAAAACTCGCGCGTGACATCGAAGCCTTGCGACTGATACAACGACGATAGCGCATCGCCCAACGCGCCCTGCCGGCCATGGCCGACATGCAACGGCCCGGTCGGATTGGCGGATACGAATTCGATCAAGACTTTTTTACCAGCATTGGCCGCGCTTTTGCCGAATTGCGGGCCGTCCTTCAATATCGTTTTGACCACGGCCTGCCTGGCGGCCGCCGATATGCGCAAATTGATGAAGCCGGGACCGGCGATGTCGACGGACTCAACCAGATCATCTTTGGCGGGATTCGCCAACACCGCTGCGACCAATGCCTGCGCCAGTTCGCGCGGATTTTTTTTCAGCGGCTTCGCCAATTGCATGGCGATATTACATGCGATATCGCCATGCGACGGGTCGCGCGGGCGTTCTAGGATGACGACGGGTTGCAAATCCGTGCCGGCTACGATCGGCGCGAGCGCGGCCTGGAACAGGTCGATGATTTGTTGTTTTTGTGAAGCGAGCATGGGTAATCGATGAGGTCGAGCCACTGACGGACATGGCGATAGGATGAATTATCCAAGATTATACTGGTCTGCCGTCGATTTGAAGTGACCAGCCAACCACTGTGGAACGACTGCATGAAAACACGTTTGCGCTACCCGCGCTTCGCTGTTGCCATCATGCTCAATGCCACCGCCTCGGCCACCTTGATGCCATCGATGGCGGCCGACATGATGCCGCCGGCGTAACCGGCCCCTTCACCGGCTGGATACAGGCCGCGTGTATTCAGGCTTTGCAAGTCGTCGTCTTTACGCTTGATGCGGATCGGCGATGAAGTACGAGTCTCGACACCGGTCAACACTGCATCCTGCATCGCAAAGCCCTTGATCTGTTTGTCGAACGCCGGCAAGGCCTCGCGAATCGCGTCGATCGCATAAGCCGGCAGCGACGGGTTCAAGTCGCCCAAGTACACGCCGGGTTTATACGACGGCAACACTGTCCTGAATTCAGTTGACGGCCGGTTGGCAATAAAGTCTCCCACCAACTGCCCGGGCGCATCATAGTTGCCGCCGCCCAGCTCGAACGCGCGCGACTCCCATTGGCGCTGGAATTCAATGCCGGCCAATGGATGGCTGCCGGGATAATCGGCCGGCGTAATGCCGACCACGATGCCGCTGTTGGCATTGCGCTCATTGCGCGAATATTGGCTCATGCCATTGGTCACAACCCGTCCCGGTTCCGACGTGGCGGCAACGACAGTGCCGCCCGGACACATGCAGAAACTGTAGACCGAACGGCCATTGCTGCAGTGATGCACCAGTTTGTAATCGGCCGCACCCAATGCCGGGTGACCGGCGAAGTTGCCGAAGCGGCAACGATCGATCAGCGACTGCGGATGTTCGATGCGAAAGCCGATCGAAAACGGCTTGGCTTCAACATACACACCGCGCTCGTACAGCATCTGGAAGGTATCGCGCGCGCTGTGGCCAACCGCCAGCACTACATGGTCGGTTGCAATATGGTCGCCTCCGGCCAGCGTAACGCCTCTTACCTGGCCATCATCGATGTCGAGATTGTCAACCTTGCTCTGGAAGCGGAATTCGCCGCCCAATTCCTCGATCGTCGCGCGCATCAATTCGACCATCTTCACTAACCGGAAGGTACCGATATGCGGTTTACTCACATACAGGATTTCAGGCGGGGCATCTGCTTTGACAAATTCGTCCAGTACCTTGCGACCGTAATGCTTGGGATCCTTCACTTGGCTATAGAGCTTGCCGTCGGAGAAAGTGCCAGCGCCGCCTTCGCCGAACTGCACATTCGATTCCGGATGCAATTCCCGCTTGCGCCACAAACCGAACGTATCCTTGGTGCGCTCGCGCACTACCTTGCCGCGCTCCAGGATGATCGGCCGAAAACCCATCTGCGCCAGGATCAGGCCGGCAAAGAGGCCACATGGACCGGTGCCGATCACCACTGGACGCGTAGTCAATCCGGCCGGCGCCTGCGCGACGAAATGGTAATTGGTGTCAGGCGTCGGCGTAACGTTGCGGTTGCCGTGCAAACGCTTCTGGACAGCCGCCTCGTTTTTGACATCAACGTCTAGCGTATAGATGAAAATGATGGCCGATTTCTTGCGTGCATCATAGCTGCGGCGAAAGACCGTAAAGCCGATCAAATCCTTGACGGCGATACTGAGCCGCGCGAGGATCGCCGCTTCGAGGTCGGATTCGGGATGGTCGAGAGGGAGTTGAACGTCGGTCAATCGCAGCATGCTTCATTCCAGCCAATAAGAGAACCAGCAGGAACAACAACTGGCAGGGCGGTATTTTACCCCACGCGATCATGCATGATGCCCACTTCCAACGCACCTCACACCCAAAACCGACGAGGTCACGCAATACGATCGAATCTCAACGTTTTCCCAAGTTGCGACTCACCTGCAACTGATCACGCAGACTTTTTATCTGATCGTGATTGCGCAACACACCTTGATATTGACGTTCGACAACCGCACGGATTTCAGGCGGCAACACCCTCTCCAATGCCTGACTATAGCTGCGCTTGGCAACGTCTTCACCGCGTTCGCATTCTTCAAGAACCGCCAACTCATCGTGCCCGGCAATGGCCGATTTGATATCAAGCCAACGCCGATGCAACGTACCGCTTAAACTGCTCTTGGTTTCCGGGTCACCTCCGAGAGAACGTACGATATCCTGCAGTTCCAGCGCCGCCGTGTCGCAGCCGCGCGCACGGTCAGCAAACAGCGTTTTGAGTTGCATGTCGCTTACGTTTTCGGCGCATGAGCGAAAACCTTGCGCTCCATCCTTGCTGGTTTCAATAAGGTCGTTCAGGGTGGCGATCACCTCGTCTTTATCCATAATGTCCTCTTATCCGGTTAAGGTTGAATTGCATCAAGCTTTCACTTGCCGCTGGAAGTCTGGGCCTCTGTATCGCTGTGCATTTGCTGCGCCATTTGCGTGTGCTGATCGATAGTGGGCAACATATCCGCAGCGAGCGTTTTCAACTCCGGGCTCTGCGCGCGTGTGCTGATCCGCTCCAGCAGGTTGTGCGCTTGGCGATGGGCGCGCATCCCGGCCTGTTGCATGTACTGGCGGTCGAATTCCTGTCCCGACAATGCATTGAATTTTTTCTCCAGCGCCTGATGTTTAGCATCGGGTGCAGTGGGCAATTGCACGCCTTTCGTCTGTGCCAACGCTTGCAACTGTTCTTGCGCTTTACTGTGATCATCAATCATGCGCTGCGCGAAGTTGCGCACCTTCTCGTCGCTTGTCTTACTTTGTGCAAGCTTGGCGAGCGCAATTTCGGACATGTTGGCATAGGCCAATTGCCGCATCATGTTGCGGTCAGTGGTACTGAGGCTTTTTCCCGGCGTGGCACTTGCCGCGCCACTACTGGTGCCGGATGTGCCGCTGCTTTGCGTATCGCTGCTTTGTGTGCCGCTGCTTTGCGTACCACTTTGCATCCCGGAACCGGATTCAGCGTCCGATGGCGTAGTGGTCTGCGGATGCACCGACCCGGCACCGATTAGCAGCGCAGCTATAAGAAACCCCATCGAAATCCCCATTGCGCTGACCGGACCAGTACGCTTGAACATTTGATTAGCCATGAAATATCTCCTTTTCCGTTTGGAAGAAATCCGTTACCGATATGAACCGGAAGGATAGAAGACAGTAGGCAAGCGGTATGCCTGCCGCACGATATTGCATGCATGGGCTGGCATATTGAGCGGTACCGCAGAGGGAAGAAAGGAGGGAATGGCGCCGACAACCAACGGACGCACAAGAAAGAAAAAAGCTACCTGAAGATGGAAAAATTTACCGATACTGCAACGAAGGATCGCGCGATCGCGACGATCCTGTGCGTTTCACCAATGAACAATACTCAACACGAAAACTGCACTACATTTTGCGGTGTTGTTTCTCCGATTTGCATTCCAGCGTTTCCAGCACTTGCCCCTCCGGATCGACTGTCTGCAAGATCACGTCAAATCCCCATAACCGCGTCACATGCTTTAACACCTCTTCCGCCTGCTGGTTCAGGGGCCGACGCTGAAACTGGGTATGCTGCAAGGTCAGTGCGCGGTTGCCGTGGCTATCGACCGACCACACTTGGATATTCGGCTCGCGGTTGCCCATATTGTATTGATCGGCCAGGCGTTGCCGAATATACCGATAGCCGCTTTCATCATGAATCGCGGAAATGCTGAGCTTCTCTTCCTTGTCGTCATCCAGTACTGCGAAGAAATGGAAGTCGCGGATCAATTTTGGCGACAGGTATTGCGCGATGAAACTTTCATCCTTGAAATTGCGCATCGCAAAATCCAGCGTCTTTTGCCAATCGCTGCCGGCAATATCCGGAAACCATGCGCGGTCTTCATCGGTCGGATCTTCGCAAATCCGGCGAATGTCGCGCATCATCGCAAACCCAAGCGCATATGGATTGATGCCGCTGTAATACTTGCTGGTAATCGGCGGCTGGTACACCACGTTGGTATGGCTTTGCAGGAATTCCATCATGAAGCCGTTGCCAACCACACCTTCGTCGTAGAGCCGATTCAAGATTGTGTAATGCCAGAACGTTGCCCAGCCCTCGTTCATCACTTGGGTTTGCCGCTGCGGATAGAAATACTGCGAAATCTTGCGCACGATGCGCACAATCTCGCGCTGCCATGGCTCCAGCAAGGGCGCGTATTTCTCGATGAAATACAACAGGTTTTCCTGCGGTTCCGACGGGAAGCGCTGCGGAATGTCGTCCGCCACCTCCTCCTCGCGCCTGGGCAAGGTGCGCCACAAATCATTGACCTGCGATTGCAGATAATCCGCGCGCTCCTTCTGCCGTTCGCGCTCTTCCATCAACGACAACTTGGGCGGACGCTTGTATCGATCGACGCCATAGTTTTGCAATGCATGGCAGGAATCAAGCAGCAATTCGACCGCATCGACGCCGTGCCGCAGTTCGCAGTCGGCGATGAATTTCTTGGCAAACACCATGTAATCGATGATCGCTTCGGCATCGGTCCATGCGCGGAACAAGTAATTGCCTTTGAAGAACGAGTTATGTCCATACGCCGCATGCGCAATCACCAACGCCTGCATTGTCAAACTGTTCTCTTCCATTAGGTAGGCGATGCAGGGATTCGAATTGATCACAATCTCGTACGCCAATCCCATCTGGCCGCGCTTGTAGCTTTTTTCAGTCGACAGGAAATGTTTGCCGAATGACCAGTGATGATAAGACACCGGCATGCCGACCGACGCATAGGCGTCCATCATTTGCTCGGCCGTGATGATTTCCAGCTGGTTCGGATAGGTATCCAGGCCAAAGCTTTCTGCCACGCGCCGGATTTCGCCGTGCGCCTGCTCGATCAACTCAAACGTCCACTCCGATTGTTCAGGCAGGCGTCCCGGTTTGCTGGCTTTCTTGCGGAGCGGCTTTTTAGCTGGCTTGCTGATGGGTTTCATGATGTCGACAGCTGCTTTTTAAACAGTTCGCGAAATACTGGGTAGATATCGGCCGGCGACTCGATTTTCTGCATCGCGAAATGCGGGTGGCAATCCGGCACCTGCGTGTACTCTTCCCATAAATTCTGCGGTTCCCCTTCTGTGATTTCAATGTACGCGAAATACTGCACCGCCGGCATGATCGTATTGATCAACAATTCGCGGCAGGTAACGGAATCGTTGTCCCAGTTATCGCCATCCGATGCCTGCGCGACATACACGTTCCAGTCGCTGCTGGGATAACGCTCATGCATGACCTTGGTCAGCAGGTTCAGCGCTGACGACACAACGGTACCGCCCGATTCGCGCGAGTTGAAAAATTCGTTTTCATCGACTTCGGCCGCCTGCGTATGATGGCGAATGAACACCACGTCGATTTTTTCATACGCGCGCGTCAAGAACAGGTACAGCAAAATGAAAAAGCGCTTCGCCATGTCCTTCTTGGCCTGATCCATCGAGCCGGACACATCGAGCAGGCAGAACATCACGGCCTGACTCGACGGCTTCGGCACCTTGATACGATTGCTGTAGCGCAGGTCGAACGGGTCAATGAACGGAATCGCGTACAACTTGGCATGCAAATGGTGGATCTCGCGCTTGAGCGCCTGCACGCGCGGATGGTCTTCGGATTCGACAAGCAGCAGCACGTCCAACTCTTTTTCCGCTTCCCGCAGGCGCTTGGTCGATTTGCCGCCAACCGCGATGCGGCGGCCCAAGGCGCCGCGCAGCGAGCGCAGGATATGGATATTGGACGCGTTGCCGGACATCTTGTAGCCGGCGCGCTGGTTCCGGAATTCCGTGCTGGCGGTGAGCTGCGTCTTCACCATGTTGGGCAACTCAAGGTCTTCGAAGAAGTAATTCATGAATTCTTCGCGCGACAATTCGAAGATGAAATCGTCTTCCGTTATCTCGTCGCTGTTGCCGCCCTTGCCTTTGCCCGATCCGCCGCCTCCGCCCTTCGGACGAGCGACGCGGTCGCCTTTCTGGTATTCCTTGTTGCCGGGATTGATGGTTTCCCATACGCCGCCGCGCGCATGGCCAAAGCCGGGTTCACCGATGTCCTTGACCGGAATCGATACTTTTTCGCCGTTCTCGATATCGGTAATCGAGCGGCCCTTCACCGCGCGCGCAACAGCTTCCTTGATCTGCCCTTTGTGACGCCGTAAAAAGCGCTCACGGTTGATCGCAGATTTGTTCTTTCCCTGTAGGCGCCGGTCAATTAGGTAAGCCAATATGCCTCCACATGTGATGCATGGCTCCCTCTCCCGCCTGCGGGAGAGGGGGGCTACTTACGTTAATCAATAACCTACGACGACTTCCGCACGCGCAGATACCATTCACACAACAGCCGCACCTGCTTGGCCGTATACCCCTTTGCCACCATGCGCGACACGAATTCCTGGTGCTTGTTTGCATCGTCGGCGCTGGCTTTCGCATTGAAGGAAATCACCGGCAGCAATTCTTCGGTATTGGAGAACATTTTCTTCTCGATTACCGTCCGCAGCTTTTCGTAACTGGTCCAGGCCGGATTTTTCCCGGCATTCTGCGCGCGTGCACGCAACACAAAATTGACGATCTCGTTACGGAAGTCCTTGGGATTGGAAATGCCCGCCGGTTTCTCGATCTTCTCCAATTCACTGTTCAATGAATCGCGATCGAAGCTCTCGCCGGTATCCGGGTCGCGGAATTCCTGATCCTGGATCCAGAAGTCGGCGAACGTCACGTAACGATCGAAAATGTTCTGGCCGTACTCGGAGTAACTTTCCAGATACGCGGTCTGAATTTCCTTGCCGATGAATTCGACATAGCGCTGCGCCAGATACTCTTTAATGTACGAGAAATACTTTTGCTCGGTTTCCGGCGCAAATTGCTCGCGTTCGATCTGCTGCTCCAGCACATATAACAAATGCACCGGATTGGCCGCGACTTCCGAGGTATCGAAATTGAACACCTTGGACAGAATCTTGAACGCAAAGCGCGTTGACAATCCATTCATGCCTTCATCGACACCCGCGTAATCCGAATATTCCTGCCTCGACTTCGCTTTCGGATCAGTGTCTTTCAGGTTGTCGCCGTCATACACCAGCATCTTGCTGTAAACGCTTGAATTTTCCGGCTCTTTCAGACGCGACAATATCGCGAATTGCGCCATCATTTTCAAGGTTCCCGGTGCGCATGGCGCTTGCGTCAGCGACGAAGTGCGCACCAGCTTCTCGTAAATCTTGATTTCATCGCTGACGCGCAGGCAATACGGCACCTTGACGATATAGATACGATCCAGGAAGGCCTCGTTATTCTTGTTGTTTTTGAATGCCTTCCATTCCGATTCGTTCGAGTGCGCCAACACGACGCCGTCAAACGGAATCGCGCCGAAACCTTCGGTGCCTTTGTAATTGCCTTCCTGGGTAGCAGTCAACAATGGGTGCAGCACCTTGATCGGCGCCTTGAACATCTCGACGAATTCCATCAAGCCCTGATTCGCCAAGCACAGCCCGCCGGAATAGCTGTATGCATCCGGATCATCCTGCGCATAGTCTTCCAGCTTGCGGATATCGACCTTGCCGACCAGCGATGAAATGTCCTGGTTGTTTTCATCGCCCGGTTCGGTTTTCGAAATGGCGACCTGCTTCAGGACCGAAGGATAGCGCCTGACGACGCGGAACTGGTTGATGTCGCCGTTGAATTCATGCAGACGCTTGACTGCCCACGGACTCGGGATGGTGCGCAGGTAACGGCGCGGGATGCCGTAGTCCTCTTCCAGAATAGTGCCGTCTTCCTCTTCATTGAACAGGCTGAGCGGCGATTCATTGACGGGTGAGCCTTTGATGCAATAGAACGGCACTTTTTCCATCAAGGATTTGAGTTTTTCAGCAACAGACGACTTGCCGCCGCCGACCGGTCCGAGCAGGTACAGAATTTGTTTGCGCTCTTCCAGTCCCTGCGCCGCATGGCGGAAGTAGGACACGACTTGTTCGATCACTTCTTCAGTGCCGTAGAAATCGCGGAACGCGGGATAGATTTTAATGATCTTGTTGGCGAAGATACGAGACAGGCGGGAATCGTGACGCGTGTCGACCAACTCGGGTTCGCCGATGGCTGCCAGCATGCGTTCGGCAGCGGTAGCGTAAGCGAGTCGATCGCGCTTGCACAACTCCAGATATTCTTGCAGCGAATACTCTTCTTCCTTGGTCCGTTCGTACCGCGCAGCATAGTTGTCAAAGATTTTCATGGCATGTCCTTTGATGTAAAGCTATCGGTCGTTGGGGTTTGATTTCGATAAAGCATTGTCACTCGGCAATTAATAATACGCGTTCTTTTGCGTGACCGTGAAGTAATTTTTGCATTCGAGAATCATTTAAATACAGACATAAAACTTTTCTTAAAGTTGCCAGCTACAAAGCATTAATTTTGAAAGGAAAAATCTCCTTGGCATTGTTTAAACACAAGCACTTGGAATTGAAAATATTTACGACCATGCGAATCATTTGCATCTACGAAAACGCAATAGCACGCCTCTCGAGACGCACAACACATTTCCGCCACCTTTGCCATATTCGACATGCCGCAAAACGACTATCGCTTTATTGCGCGACAATGGAACGGGTACAATATTTATAATGCTTGTTTAGCCAAACGATCTGTCGAGTTGACGCCGAAAATGCATGCTGCTTGGATGATGAGTATCCCGAAAGCGAATTAAGCGCGCCGAAGACGTCGCGCTTGGCAGCAGAAAGACTGAGAGAGTGCTTACGCTTTTTCTGATTTCTGTTTGTGTACGGTTTTGTTGTGCACTGTTTTGCCTCCGATTACGGCAAATCGGCAGTAAAAAAATACGAGTCCGATACTAGCGGTAGTGTTGCACGATACTTGCTACATCAATTACTGAGTTTTTAAGAAGTAAATGACAGAGTCACGTATTGATGCATTCGCCCCCACCCTACGCCGGGTGCCCCTCGTAGTCAGTCAAGTTGAAACGGTATCCGCTTGCAAGCGCAACCGCTTGATTGGTATGAGGTAGTTCGCGTCAATCATCGACTAAATTCTCAATAGATAGAAAATGCGTCAATCAAAAACCACTGAATCCTCCACCGACCACGAAACGGCATTTCATAGCGTCCGCAACTCCCGCATCCACGGCAAAGGTGTATTTGCCGCGCGCAAAATACCGGCCGACACTTGCATCATCGAATATATCGGTGAACACATCGATGCGGACACCGCCGCTGAACGCGGCAGTTACAATCCGGACAATCCGTATCACACGTTTTTCTTCAGCCTGGAAAGCGGATTGATGATCGACGGCGGCGTCAATGGCAACGATGCGCGCTGGATCAACCACGCGTGCGAGCCCAATTGCGAGGCGCGCGAAGAAGACGGCCGCGTCTTCATCTATGCATTGCGCGATATCCGGCGCGGCGAGGAACTGAATTACGACTATGGGCTGATTATCGAAGAACGCCACACGCCCACCATCAAGCGTGCCTATGGCTGCCGCTGCGGCGCCGATTCCTGCCGCAACACGATGCTCGCGCCGAAGCGCAGAAAACGGAAGTAGCTCTTCACAACTTCATTTACGGGAAGCGAAGCGATCTTATTTTCCGAACAAGCCTTTCAGCTTGTCGCCCAACTCCTCTTTCAGCCGGGCCTTCACTTCCTCTTTCTTTTCCTCGATCTTTTGTTTGGCAAGGTCCTTTACCATGCCGGCAAAATCGATCTTCCAGCCAATTGACGTCAACGGCCCGGATAGTCTAACCGGCACGGTCACGCCTTTTAGCGCCTGCAATTCCGGTCCGCCCTGGCCTTGCAAAGTCGATACCACGGTCGCCTTGACCAGGTAGTCGAGCCGCTCTTGAGCCAGATCGATATCGCCCGATCCTGCCAGGCGAAGCAGCGGCGACTTCACATTCAAATCGTCATTGTGCGCCACACCATTGGCGATACGGAAGCTGCCGCTCAGCTCGCTGAAATCGGTCTTCTCATTGCTGGAGCCGGTCCCGGTGCGCGGCGCCTCCCCTCCTTTGATCGCACCTATCGCCGCCTTCGCTTCACGCATGGATTGCGCAATATTGATGCCCCGCACTGCACCGTCGCGCAACACCAGCCGCGCCGCACCATTCAAGCCTTTTTTCATTTGCGTGACGGTCGCTCCTTGCATGCGCACATCCAATTGCAAGTTGCCCTTGCCATCAACTGGCTCTTTGCTGATAGCGTCTCTCAATAGTGCGCCGAGATTGATGTCCTGCAGATTCTGGCGCACCTCCAGACGCGGCGGATTGCTTGCCGTAGCAGACAACGCACCTGCAAGCGTGCCGCCATAGAGATTGGCCGCGAGCGAATTGACATCGGCCTTCCCGCCGGCGGCATGCAGGTTGAAGCGCACATTCGATGCTTTGATGTTTTTCACCTTGAGTGCGCCGATTTTTACGCTGCCGGCCGCATGCAGATCCTTGAGCACGGAGAGATCGATCGGCGTTTCCGCCGCCGCAGGCGACGCCGCCACCACCGACTTGGACTGATAGCGGTCGGCGTCGATGCGGTCGATCGCGATGTCGAATGTATAAGTCAATGGTGCGAATTTGGCAAGTCCAAACCTGGCATCAAATGCGCTTCCATCCAGACTGCCTTTCAGTGTTGTTGATAGTGTGTGCTTACCGATATCGACGCCACCCTTGCCCTCGGCTTTCAGATTGAGCAAGCCGCCGCCCGGATTGGGGAGCGTGAATGCGAGGGCAATTGCCGGCAAATCGATCGCCTGCGTTTTCATATTGGCTGTCACCGGCGTGGTCAATGAACCCTTGATGGGCCGGCCGCCCTGCTTGCCATCCAGCGCGACGCGCAGTTGCGGCGACATGAACAGCATTTGGTCGAAATCGCCGGACAGCGCGCCCGATATCCTGGCCGTGGCGTCGAGTTGTGCATCCTTCAACGCTACATCAAGCGCAAACGATGAGAGCTTGAAGGCTTGCGGCGAGCCTTCAAATGAGGGCACGGAAAAAGTTGCATGAATAGTACGTGCGCCCTCGGTCAGTGTTGCGTCGCCGCTCACCTTCCCGCCCGCCACGCCGTTTGCGATCTTGCCGGTTTCAAGATTCAGATTGGCAATCGCGAGTTTGCGATTACTCTGTTGATCGTCAAACAATATTTTCGCATTGGTGACGCTCACGTTATCGATATCGAACTTGATTTGCTGGCCCGATTCATCATTCTTGGACAAAAGGTCGTCGAAGTTGGTACTGCCATCCTTGAAGCGCTTGATATCGGCAGTGATGCCGTCGATTGCGACGCGATCGACCACCACTTGCTTGGAAAGCAAGGGAAGCAGTTCCAGCGACACCTTGGCATTGTTGATCGAGGCAAATTCGGCACTGCCGTTATGTTCGGAGAGGCTTACCTTGCCCAGATCGGCCCCGATCTTCGGGAAGAACGTCAGCTTTATGTCGCCGGGGATGGTCAATGTGCGCTGCTTTTTTTCCTGCACCAGCTTGATGATCAAGGGCTTGTAATCGTTGGGATCGAACATCGCGGCAATGATGCCGGCGGTGACGAGCAACAATGCGATCAATGCACTGAATGCAATTAAAAAATATTTGGCTAGTTTGGACATGGGTTCAGTGTCCCTTCGGCAAAATGACAGGTTATCGAACGGCTTTGGAAGCAAGGCTTCACGATGGGAGATTCCCAACAATATCCTATTTCAACCCAAGCGCACGTATTTCGTTGTCGTTTGCGTATCGTGCGAGCATGACCTACCATCGGCATTTACGTTAGAAAGAGCATAAGCATGTCCGCCACCAATATTGTCAGGCTCTTGCTGCTCGGCGCAATCTGGGGCACCAGCTTCATGCTGATGCGTATCGCGTCGCCGGTGCTAGGTCCGCTGGTGACCACGTTCGGCCGCATCTTGCTGGGGACCGTCGCACTGTATCTATTCGCGCAATCACGCGGTATCGATTTCTCGTGGCGTCGCAATGCGCGCACCTATCTGGTCATCGGACTGGCCAATACTGCAATTCCATTTGCACTGTTTGCATGGTCCGCTTTGCACATTCCGTCGGCCTACATGGCAACCATGAATTCGCTGGCGCCGATCTTTACCGGCATGTTCGGATTTTTACTGTTGGCCGAGCGCTTGACCGTCATGCGCATGCTCTCGTTTGTACTGGGTTTGGTCGGCGTGGCCGTACTGGTCGGCATCGGCCCGACCGCCGTGACCACCGAGGTAATCGGCGGTGTGCTGGCGGGACTGGGTGCAGCCATTTGCTATGGTTTTGCCGCTACCTATACCCGCATGAAGGCGGCAAACATTCCGCCGCTGGCCATCGCTACCGGCAGCCAGTTGGCTGCGGCGCTTGCGCTGCTACCGTTGGCACTGCCGACGATGCCGCACGCAGTTGCCGCCGCAACGCTCGGAGCAATCGTCGCAGTCCTTGTGCTGGGCGTGGTCTGCACCGGGCTGGCATACGCATTGTTTTTTCATCTGATCGCCACCGAAGGCGCAAGCAAGGCGGTTACCGTGACGTTCCTGATACCTGCCACCGCATCGCTATGGGCGTGGCTGTTTCTTCACGAACCGATTACACCCGGCACCGTGATCGGCATCGCGATTGTGTTGAGTGCAACAGCCTTGGCATTGGGTTTTTTTGGTAAAAGGAAAAGTCTGTTTCAACAAACCGGCAATCCAACCAGCGGCCACAATTGCCAGTTGCCATCCATCACGCATCCCGAGCCGAAGAAGTATCAGTGACAGCGCCGGATATTTCCATCCGATTGAATACGCCTCCGTGCGTCTGGTGCCAGCAGAATTACCCTCTGGGTAGCTGGCAGCAGCAATCGGCGCTATGGTCGTTCACCATGCCGATCGCCTGCATGTACGCATAGATGATGGTCGCGCCGACAAACTTGAATCCGCGCTTGGCCAGATCTTTCGAGATTTGCTCCGACAGCGGCGTCTTGGCAGGACAATCCTTCAATGTCTTCCATGCATTTTTGATCGGTTTGCCGTCGACATACGGCCATAAAAAGGCATCAAGCCCCCCGATGTCGTCGCGCAACCGCAAATACGCTTGCGCGTTGGCGATGGCGGCCGCGATTTTCAGCCGGTTGCGCACAATGCCCGCATCACCCAGCAGCGCGGCAACCTTGCTTGCATCGTAGCGCGCGATTTTTTCTGCATCCCAGCCGTCGAATGCGGCACGATAGTTGTCGCGCTTGTTGAGGATGGTCTCCCAACTCAAGCCTGCCTGCGCGCCTTCGAGATTGAGCATTTCAAACAAACGCGTCTCGTCGTGGCAGGGTACACCCCATTCCTCGTCGTGATATGCCAGATAGCGTGGATTGGCGGGATTGGCCCAGGCGCAGCGGGTAATTGTCATGATGGGAATGCGATAAATAAAAATTGAAGATCGTGTACTTGGTAAACATTGTCCTGCATGCGCCGATTTTGCCTGAATCTATTGTACAAAACACTGCGTTGGTCAAGAATGGCGCCTCACGCGACGTTCTTGCGATCGCCCATTACCATTTTCCATTTGAGATCGACATGAATGCATTTCCACCCGGCATCGGATACGCCCGATGACGTCCGCAAACACGCAGCCGCGCTCGGTTGCCGTCATCGGCGGCGGCCCGGCTGGATTGATGGCCGCCGAAGTACTGAGCCAAGGCGGAGTGCAAGTCGAATTGTTTGACGCCATGCCGTCGGTCGGACGCAAATTTCTGCTCGCCGGCAAAGGCGGCATGAACATCACGCACGCAGAGCCGCTGGAAGCCTTTCTGTCACGCTACGGCGCGCGCCGCCCGCAGATCGAGCCGCTGCTTGCGGCATTCGGGCCGCAGGCGCTGCGCGACTGGATCCATACGCTCGGCATCGATACCTTTGTCGGCACATCGGGCCGCGTATTCCCGACTGACATGAAAGCCGCACCGCTGTTGCGCGCCTGGCTGCATCGCTTGCGCGCAGCCGGCGTGCGCTTTCATATGCGGCATCGCTGGTGCGGCTGGGATGACACACCGAAGGACGGCATGCTGCGCTTTGCGACGCCGGACGGCGAGCGCATGATCGGCGCCGATGCCGTAGTCCTGGCCTTGGGCGGCGGCAGTTGGGCGCGCTTGGGCTCCGACGGCGCATGGATACCACTGCTGCAACAGCAAGGTATTGCCGTCGCCGCGCTGCAACCCGCGAACTGCGGCTTTGATGTCGGCTGGAGCGAACACTTCAAAACGCGCTTCGCCGGCCATCCATTGAAGTCGGTAGTCGCGACTGTGACCGATTTGGCGGGGCACACCCAGCAGCGGCCGGGCGAATTCGTGGTGACCGCGACAGGCGTTGAAGGTAGCCTGATTTATGCATTGTCCGCGCCGCTACGTGAGCAGATCGAGGCCAGCGGGATCGCTGTATTGCAGCTCGATCTGGCGCCCGGCAAAACGCTGCAACGCGTGATGGATGAAATCGCCCACCCGCGCGGTTCGCGCTCGATGGCGAGCCACTTGCAAAGCCGGGTCGGCATTCACGGCGTGAAGGCGGGACTGCTGCGCGAACTGGTGCCGGCTGAAGATTTCAAGGATGCCGCCCGTCTTGGCGCCGCCATCAAGGCGCTGCCCGTGCGCTTGATGGCGCCACGCCCGATCGATGAAGCGATCAGCAGTGCCGGCGGTGTCGGCTTCGAGGCGCTCGATACGCAGTTGATGGTGCGCACTCTGCCAAGCTTGTTCTGTGCCGGGGAAATGCTCGATTGGGAGGCTCCCACCGGCGGCTATTTGCTCACCGCCTGTTTCGCCAGCGGCCGCGCGGCCGGTCTGGGCGCACTGTGCTGGATTGAATCACATTGAAAATGTAATAATCGCTCTCCCCCACCCTACGGAAAAAACATGATTCTCGAACTCGCCGACATCCGCATCCAACCGGGCAAACAACTGGAATTCGATGCGGCGATCCAGCGCGGCGTCGAGCAGGTCATCTCCAAGGCAAAGGGATTTCGGGGCTACAAGGTGAACAAAGGCATCGAATCGCCCGAGCGCTACCTTCTCACGATTTTCTGGGATACGCTGGAAAACCACACGATCGATTTTCGTCAATCGCCGGCGTTTCAGGAATGGCGTGCCATTGTCGGCCCGTTTTTTGTTGTAGCGCCGACGGTCGAACATTTCACGCTGTTGGCCAAGTCGGATTAATTTCTCTGCTTCTTCGGGGGTTTTGTTTTCTCGCCATTCGCATACAAGGCTGAGGCCAAGTAGGTAGGCGGGAATTGTTGTCGATGCGAATTATTCTCGTTGCGCGAGTTAAAATAACGTATTGCAACAAAGCCAACCATATTCCTGAAGCGAGCCGAACAACAGCCCGGATGCTTACAAGGATGATGAAGCTAAATAGCGATGAGAAGTGAAAAGCCCGATATACCTCGCGCAGTATCGCTGCGTGCAATCGGCTGAGTTGTACCTTGAATCATTACGGGATGCTGGATCATGCTAGAAGAACTGCTGCCTTATTACGAACGCGAACTGACTTACTTGCGAGAGCTGTCAGGCGAATTTGCGCAACGCTATCCAAAAATAGCGCGCCGTCTCTCGCTCGAAGGCGACCAAAGCGAAGACCCACACGTCGAACGCATGATCGAGGCATTCGCGTTCTTGACAGCACGTATCCATCGCAAACTCGATGACGAATTTCCCGAAATTACCGAAGCGTTCATGCAGGTGCTGTACCCGCATTACACGCAGCCTTTTCCTTCATGCACGATCCTGCAATTCGAGACCGATCCGGACAAACCGGAAATCGCCGCCAGGCATACCATCCCGCGCCACCATCCAGCCATCTCTCCGGCTGTCGGCGGCATGCCTTGCCGTTTTCGTACCTGTTACGCAGTCGATTTGTATCCACTGACACTTAAAAGCGCCAAGATTCAACTCGCCCAAGGATCGGAATATATACAACGGATAGCGCCGAATGCCGCTGCCGCCATTACCCTGGAATTTGACACGCAAGGCGCTTTGCCCGTGGCGCAGATCAAGCTGGATCGCCTGCGCTTTTTTCTCGATGGCGACCCGGCGTTGATGCATTTGCTTTATGAATTGCTACTCACCCGTGCATTAAAGGTGCGTGTGTCCGATGGTACGGATAATCCCGCCCATGTCGTTGACTTGCCAGCCAATGCATTGAGTGCGGTCGGTTTTGGCGCAGACGAGAGCCTGCTGAACTACGATGAGCGCTCGTTCGTCGGTTATCGCTTATTGAGCGAATACTTCGCCTTCCCCGATAAATTCCTGTTTATCGATCTCAGCGGGCTGGATGCCAAACCTTTGCAGCATGCCGGTACCAATCTACGCGTGCAAATTTTCCTGTCCAGCTATCCCGATACGGAACGACACAATCGGTTATCGCAAACGCTATCGCCCAATAATTTCAGGATGGGCTGCACACCCGTCGTCAATCTGTTTACCCACGCGGCCGACCCCATTCGTCTCTCGCATCAAAAGACTACCTACCCGGTCACGGCCGATGGACGATATCCGCTCGCGTATGAGGTGATCTCGATCGACTCCGTCACCAGTGTAGAAAAGACTGGCGCCAAGGAGTGCTTCCACGAAGTGCCGCCGTTCTATTCGATCCGTCACCACGCGCGGGAAGAAGATCAGCGCGCATTCTGGTATGCCACGCGTGAAGCCTCGGTGCGTGAATATGACAAGGGCACCGATATGACACTCTCCTTTGTCGATTTACACTTCACGCCGCAACGTCCCGCACTGGAAGTGCTGTCGATCAATCTCACTTGCAGCAACCGCGATCTTCCCGCGCAATTGCCTTTTGGCGGTAGCAGTAGCGGCACCCATACCGATTTCACGTTGCCGCAAATTGCCATCGTCAAGCGCGCCAAGCCGTTGCGCAAACCGACGGCGAGCATGCGTCCACCGGTGAAACGCGGTTTGCAATGGCGCTTGATTTCACATCTGTCGTTGAATCACTTGTCGATTGTGTCGCAAGGAAAAGAGGCGCTGCAGGAAATGCTGACGCTGTATAACTTCACGCAATCCCAAACCGCAGCACGCCAGATCCAGGGCATCGTGTCCATTCACAGCCAGCCTTGCACCACCCGTGTGGCAGGCAAGCATTTTTCAGGATTCGTGCGCGGCCTCGATGTCACGTTGACGCTGGATGAACAAGCCTTTGTCGGTGCGGGCATGGTCTTGTTCGGCAGCATGATGGAACGGTTTTTTGCCCTTTATTGCGGCCCCAACAGCTTTACACGCTTGACACTACGCAGTACCCAACAAGAACAGGAGATTGCCAAATGGCCAGCACGAACCGGCGAAGCACTCGTGATCTGATTGCGGAAATTACGGAGGATGCGCCGCACTTTCGCTTTTTTCAGGCAGTACGATTGTTGGCACTATCTGCGCAAGAAAACAACGGCCCCGCCATCCCGCGTGCGCTGCGTTTTGGCACACCGCTTTCATTGGGATTTCCTGCCAGTGAGATCATGGATGTGCAACCACGCGTCAATGCACCGCCCGCATCTGCCCCGCCCGTTGTCGAGCAACATGGCGATGTACCTGACCACGCACCAGCAAGCGATCCGCTGGCACTGTTGTTGACCGTCGGCTTCATGGGTTTAACCGGTCCATCCGGTGCCCTGCCAACGTATTACACAGAACTGCTGATCGAGCGGCGCAATTTTTACCGGGATACTTCCGCGCATCGCTTCTTCGATTTATTTACCCATCGTGCGGTCAGCCTGTTTTATGAGGCTTGGCGCAAGCACCGGTTTTACCTTGCGTATGAAGCCGGTGACCGTGATCGCTTTACGCGCAATATGCTTGACCTGGTGGGCATGGGATTGACGCCGCTGCAATCTCGTCTGCAACAGACAGGTGGTGGCATACCTGATGTGTTTTTAACGCACTACGCCGGTCTGCTATCGCAAAAGCCCGTGTCCGCCGCCAATCTCGCGGCGCTGCTGCGCGGTTATTTCAAGGTCGATGCAGAGGTCGAACAATTTGTCGGCCAATGGATTGCCGTGCCAGAGGCCGAACAAACGTGCCTGGGTCAACACTCATGCAAGCTGGGCGAAGATGCCTTTGCCGGGGAGCGTATCTGGGACAGACAAACCAAAATCTGCGTGAAGCTGGGGCCATTGACCGATACCGAGTTTGCCGATTTTTTGCCGGGGCAACCGGGGGCCATTGCGATGACAGAACTGGTGCAATTTTGCGTCGGCCAATCGCTGGCATGCGATGTCTCATTGAGCCTCAATAAAAAATATGTGCCGACACCGCATCTGGCCAGCACGGATTCTTCCCCGCTGCGTCTCGGTTACAACGCGTGGCTGCATTCACATCCGCCGCAAGCGCACGCTGATGATGCGCACTTTTGTTTGCTGAACTAGAGCGGAGTTCCCCCAATGCAAGTGGGGAAAATCCGCTCCATGGAACGTGTTGACATTTGAATTCAACATAGTTGTTGGGTACTACTACTTGGATACCAGATCGATACGCTGAAGCCCTATGCCCAGAATTCGCTCATCCGCTGAGTCAGCCAATGCTTTGGGCGATGTCGCATCCGGAATAGAGATGGAGACTTCCCGGCTTCCAGATGCACTGCTAAGCGGCACGGCAACTTCATTAGCTTCACCTGAAGTCGAAGTAATCTTTTTACTCCAGTGTCCAGTCGGCTCTGCGCTATCAAAATTAACGGTTACTGGCCGTTGCGGACTGGCGCCGAAAACATTGAAATGTAAAACTGCAACGCATTGGTTTACACCACAATCTTTCGGAACAGGAAGTCTCAGCTTGGAAAACGCTTGAGACCAAACGCCCTGAGGCTCTAATGCATACCATCCTTCACGCAACAGAAAAGGACTTACCTTGAGCCCAGCGCTTATGTGAATAGGGTAATGAATGTCGCTCAGAAAAGTGTTCAAAAGTGCTGATCGGTTTGGACGCCCTGCAAATTCTGAGCGTAGCCTGATGGTAGCGAACAGATTGGAATCAATAACCTCAACGTAAGGCGACTCCTGCAAAGCGCGCATAAAGGGATGGACCTCCGCTTTCTTCTGCGATGGGCAGATAAACCCTGGAAGCATACGAAGCCCTTCCATTCTCTCCTTACGAATAGGTACAGTAGCCTCTTCAGGACATGGCCAGGCATTTGGAGCCCAAAGCATATGGAAATAGGGGACGATGACAACATCAGCATTGCCTTCGACTAGCATTTTAATCACGTACGGAGCCTTGCCAGGTTCAAGAGAGCCTGCGATCTCAAGCATTTCCGACGGCCAGCGTTTTTGCGCTTCATACAAATTTTTATCGCCACCAATATTGTAAGTACGAAAGCCAACTCTTGGAGCGAGATAGTTCGCCATAAAATCGTTACCCCAAGGAATAAAAGCAACTGTTTCTCCTCGGGCGATATAGCGGCGAAGATCTTCAATAAGATCTTTATCGATCTGAAAAAGATTTTCTCTACTGTCAATATAACCTTCGATACGAGCATTAATATTCGGCAAATTAAAACCAATCAAGACAAGCAATATCACTGCAGTCAACTTGCGGTCATCTTTTTCTTTGGCAGATAGCCAGATTATGACCAGTAACCATGAGGCAAATATGCCGAGAGCAGACCATCGATAGGATGCCCGCATTGAATTAAAAGCAGGTAAATTTTTGGATATCCATGCGCTACCAGTTGGCATGACCGCATATTCCGATGCCATTGACGCGCTTTGTTGACCGGGGTGACTAAGCTGAAGAGCTTCTGGTTTGGTCGAATTAATCTTAAGTGAAGGACCAAGGGCCATGTAGTATCCTGCGACAGCAATCACCAAAACGCCTGAAGCAAATTTAACCTGTCGTTTGACTTTCCACCAAGCTATTAATCCAACCAACAACACAGGTAGTGAAAATGTAGTCCCCCAAACAGAACTATCACCAAAGTAAAGCTTGTCACTACGCTTCATGCTGAATCCGGCCAAGTCCAGCAACCAATGAACGCCTTTTGTTGGAACGGCGATAAATGAAATATCAAGCCCAAACCCTCTAAATATTTCAATAGGGTGCGCGCCAAAATTGGACTTTCCGACATACAACGCATACAAAATATAAGCAGTCAAAAAGGCCAGAATATGAACCGGAAGCGCAACCTTTAATAATTCCGTACGGGCTTCGGTGTAAATAAAAAATAGGTAACAAAAGAGAATGCTTGATCCAACTGCAAACATCACAAATGTATAACCATCCATGAATACTGCAGTTATCGCCGCTAAAAAATAAAGTAAGCCTATTTGAATAGTGGATTTTCGATTCTTGTCTTTGGAAAGAAACAGCTTTAACGCGGCAAAAAAATAAAACGACAACAATCCTATGCCCAAAGACAACATCGCATATCCAGGTGCATGGCCCCAGATAATTGGCATACTCATCCAAACAATGCCACCTAATATAGCGAACGTGCGAGTCCCCCCCATTAACCGCCCAATGCCAAAAGCGGAAATAAATGCCACAAGCAGCCAGAAGGCATTCATTCCAGCATAAGCATCAGCAGGATGTAGCCCCAATCGAATGAGCAAACCTGCTGGCCAAGCACCTGCCAGCCCATACGCTATTGCCGCCGGGGTTGGAATACCGAAATCATTCGCATAAATACTGAAAAATGGACCATTTGCGAACGACTGTGCAAACCCTGTTGTCCATATCGCCTGCCCCGGCATCAAATAAAATGGCACTGCGCCGTGCAAGAACAGCATAAAAGCGATCCCAACCGTAGCGAACACGCCCTCTCGAAAAGTCCAGTTTTGATTGTTAGTCAGGATTTTTTTTGAAAACAAAATTTTCCCCATTGGCAAAAAATGCAAAAACAAAAAACAAAAAATCACCAGAAACGGTAACTAGCCGGCCCAGTAGTACCGCCAAAAGCAAATCTGCTTCCGCTACAACGCCTTTGAGCAATATCAGCAACACCAATTCACGAATCCCAACACCAGCAGGCGCACCTGGAGTGACCAAACCTGCCAGCCAAGCGATGACATACGCTCCGCCTATTAACAGCCAAGTTTGAATGTGAAGTACTGAACTGCCGACAACAGCGCCAAGGAGGGTGACAAATACGCCAGCAGAGACGGCTAAAAACAGCATTTGCCAGCCAAATGACACCGCAACCTGCGGTCCCATAACTCGGCGCAACAGATATGTGACAACCAAAACCGCCACAAATAACAGAATGACGCTCACTAGCGATGGGAATCCCGGCAAAAGTAGCGGCAAAATCAGCCACGCATAAAGCAATCCTGCGACGGCAATCAAACCCAGTTCCCACAGGGCTGACTTTGCCAGTGCTGCCCCCGGCACACCTGCCGCCATTCCTATAGCTTGACGCCCTGCAAGATGAAAAATGTTTCCGGGGAGGTATTTTGCGAGTTGAGAAATGCCATAGGCTTTAGTGGACCACTGACGCGTTACCTGGACGCCAAACTGTGCCAACAAATGCCACCAAGCCAATGCGAGCAGCACGTTGGCCAAGCCATAAACCAAAGCCAGCCCTATCATTGACGCCCAAGCTGTGGCTGTAAAACGAAAAAAGTCGAGGCCTGCCCAGTATTCACGCAAGCGAAACGCTACAAAGACAATTCCAGTTATTGCCAATACGCTTCCTACCCAATGAAGGGTACGCCGCAAAGTCGAGCGCATACTCAGCGACGAGGACGACAAAGAATCATGGTCCACGGAAATGGACTTCTTACTTCGTCCACCTCGAAATATTTTGATACCAGCCGGACAAAACCACTTTTTGACCAATGTTGTATGTGGCCAGGGGTGTTGCCCCAACGAGTGATGTATTTGCCGCGTGCCAGGTTGAGCGCACACCAAAGTGGTTCCAGAGGAACGCTGACAATCAAATGCCGATTCGTTATCCGCTGCAGTGCTTGCAGACCCGCCTCGGGATTCTCCAAGTGCTCAAGCACCTCACAACAGACCACAAGATCAGCATTGTCTTGCCTGGCATCCAAGTCGTAGATGCTGCGTGATTCAAAAATAGAATGTGACAGCCCCCGGTTAGCCGCATTTTCACGTGCTATTTCAATGACCTGCTTGGAAAAATCGCATCCCCTGGCCGGCAAGCCTTGTTCGTTCCAACGCAAAACCCAGTAACCTTCACCACAGCCAATTTCATGTATCGACTGCGGAGAAGCTTTGGTGACGAGATCAGATAAACTTGATTCAAATCCGTTCATCATCCATTTGACGATCGGATTACGTGAACCGTACTTGTCGTAGGTATTGCCAACGACAACACCATCTTCTTTTGTTCCACCTGCAATTTTTATGCTCATGAGGCTGCACTTACATTGATAAAAAAATGTCTGATGTTTTTATGCGCCATTTTCCCGCCTCCCTACATCAGGGCTTTCGTTGTTTGACAACTTTGCTGTCTTGAAGCGAATATCTTCGAGGAGCTTGCGGTTTGCTGCCAACAAATCCGCTACAAAGGCAATGAGCAGTGTTTGAAACCCCATACCTAATAGAACTGAGGCCAGTATGAGGGACTGAACATGACCTTCCCCCTCGCCCCCTAGGTATTTCCATAAAAAACGCAAGCCGATGAGAAATCCGCAACCAAACAAAACCGCGCCAATCGTCCCGAAGAAACTGAAGGGACGATAAATGATAAAAATGCGAACGATGGTGATGATGCTTCGCTTGATATAAGACGGAATGCTCTTCACCAATCGCGAGGGGCGAAGATCTCCATTCACGCGTATCGGGACCGAGGTGATGGACATGTTTTTCTGCCCCGCCTGGATGATGGTCTCGAGCGTGTAGGTGTAGTCGTTGAACACCATTAGTCGCTGTGCAGCCGCACGGCTCATGGCACGAAAGCCGCTAGGGGCGTCAGGAATGTCTGTGTTACTTGCAACCCGCACCACCCAACTACCCAGTTTCTGCAGCATTTTTTTAACAGGTGAAAAATGCTCAATGGTGGAAATCGGACGAGCACCAATCACCAATTCAGCGCGATGATGAAGAATCGGCTGAGTAAGTGCCGGAATGTCATCTGCGTGGTACTGGTTGTCAGCATCAGTGTTGACGATGACATCCGCCCCAAGGCGCAAACAAGCATCTAAACCGGTCATGAAAGCGCTGGCCAAACCCTTGTTTCCAGCATGACGAACAACGTGGTCAACACCGTGGGCCTTTGCCACTTCGACCGTATTGTCTTGGCTGCCATCATCGATGATCAGCCACTCTACCGTATCAAATCCAGAGACGGTGCGGGGTAATGCCTTAAGCGCGACAGGAAGGGTTTGTGCTTCGTTGTAACAAGGAATTTGGATAATTAATTTCATTTTGGCAGGCTGTCACTTTTCGGCATTAAGACGCCACCCGTTTTCGGCATAATGGCGCCACTTTGAATCACCAAATCAGGGGGGGGCTCGAACGGGGCCAAGAATGCGTGATTTTCCGCGTTTTTGCAACCCCCGTTTTTCATGGTTTTTTACGCCGCGCAGCGGCGCCGTTTTGGGTAATTTTTCTCAAACCTGATGAGGCAAGCGAAGCGCGTCAGGCCCGCAGGGCGCGGGGGCATCTGGACAGCGCTCGCTCCGGGCAGGGGTGGGCAGCTTGTGGGCGAGTGCGGGCAACGCGGCGGTTTGCGTTGTCCACACGGTCCGCAGGACGTCCACAGGCTGTCCATGCCTGCCCGGCGTCGGTTATATCAGGACCCGATCACTTTGAAGCCTTTTCCTTGGCGGCTTTCGCACCGTCAGGCAACGGCTTCAGACTGCGGTAACTTTCCCCGTTCAGTTCCACCCGGTACGCGCCGTGGCGCAGCCGGTCCAGCGTCGCCGCGCCCAGCATCCGGTTGGCCGGAAACGCCGCGCCCCATTCGCTGAAATCGAGATTCGACGTCAGAATCGTTGCGGTGCGCTCGTAGCGTTCGGCGATCAGGTCGTGGAAGTCTTCGTCTTCGGGAGAGCGCAACGGTTTGAGACCGAAATCGGCAATCACCAGCAGCGAAATCCTGGCCAGATACTGGAAGCGGCGCTCGTAGGTGCCGGTCGCCTGCGCCTGCCGCAAGCTGCTCATCAGTTGCGTCTGCGTGATGAACAGCACGTCATGGCCCTGCCGCGCGGCGGCATGTCCCAGCGCCTGCGCCATATGGCTTTTGCCGGTGCCGCAAGGCCCGGCAATGAGCACCGCGACCTTCTCCTCGATGAAGCGACAGGTCGCCAGGTCATGGATGGCGGCGCGGTTCAGATTGGGCAGCCGGTCGAAGTCGAAACCTTCGAGCGTCTTCTGGTTGCGGAAATTGGCGCGCCGCATGCGTAGATCGAGCTTCTTCTGTTTGCGCCGCGCCACTTCGTCGTGGATCAGCAAGGACAGGAAATCGGTGAAGGCGAGCTTGCGGTCAATCGCTTCACGGTTGCGTGCTTCGAGCGAATCGAGGATGCCGGACAGGCGCAATTGTTTGAGGAGCGCAGTCAGTTCGGGAATCGGATGCCTGATGGATGTCCTTTATCCTAGAAACGGCGATTGCCGCTCCGATATTCTTGTAATCTCTTGATTCCGAAGGA
>CBINHE010000008.1:0-72100 GCA_966250375.1 uncultured Oxalobacteraceae bacterium | reverse complement strand
GTCGACCGATACTGTTCATTAACCCAGTGTTGCACTTGGTATTTGAAACCACCCTTCGATAAATTTGATATAAATATTAAGATGCCCCCTAGCAACAGGAAGAAACATCAATAATGCCACCCGCTCCTGAAATCGTACCGCCCCAACATGCCGGACCACCGCCGGCGGTCGGCACGAGCATGCTTGCCATCATGCTGGCCGGCCTTGCCATGCTCGGTCCGTTTTCCATCGACACTTATCTCCCCGCTTTTCCCAACATACAGGCATCGTTGCATGCCAGTGCGATCGAAGTGCAACAAACCCTGACTGCGTACATGTTCTCGTTTGCGGTGATGATCCTGTGGCACGGCGCACTGTCCGATGCATTCGGACGCCGCAACATCATTCTGGGTTCGCTCGCGATATTTGCGGTGGCGACACTCGGTTGCGCCGCTGCACACAGCGTTGAATATCTTTGGGCGTTTCGGATGCTGCAAGGCGTATCAGCCGGGGCCGGTGTGGTCATCGGTAGAGCCATTATTCGCGATGCGTATTCAAGCCCGGCAGCCGAGCGTTTGCTGTCGCTGGTGACAATGATTTTTTCGATCGCGCCGGCGATCGCGCCGATTCTTGGCGGCTGGATTGTCAAGCTGCTGGATTGGCGATCGATCTTCCTATTCCTGTTCTTCTACACGGCACTGTTGCTGTGGTTCTGCTACAAGCGCTTGCCCGAAACGCTCCCGCTGTCAAAGCGCCAGGCGTTCAGCCCGGAATTCCTCGCCAAGAGCTATAAGCAAGTGTTTCGCTCCTCGTTGTTCCACCTGAAAGCCGGCACGCTCGCATTCAATTTTGCGGGCTTGTTCTTGTATGTGTCGGCAGCGCCGGTATTCGTCACGCAGCATCTCAAGCTGGGCCCCAGTCAATTCGGCTGGCTATTCGTTCCTTCCGTTTCAGGCATTTTTTTCGGCGCTCTCGCCGCCAACCGGCTGGCCGGGAGAATTTCGATTTCGAAGCAGGTCCGCATCGGGTTTATTTTCCTGATTGCCGCAGCGTCATCGAACGTTCTTTACCATGCGTTCTTTCCACCGGCGTTGCCATGGTCGATCATTCCACTGTTTTTTTATACGGTCGGCATGTCGATGGTGGCGCCAGGAGCGACGCTGATGCTGCTGGATCTTTTTCCTGCGATCCGCGGCATCGTGGCGTCATGCCAATCGTTTACGTTGACCATGCTGGGCGCATTGGTGGCAGGCGTGATCGCGCCAATCCTGTCGCATTCGGTGCTTTGGCTGGCGATGGGGCAATTGTTCTTTACCTCCATCGCATTGGCATCCTGGCTTTGCGGACGCTCCTATCGTGCAATGCTGTCACGGCAAAAGATGAACGCGTGGGAAGCCATGAAATAGCGAGCGTCCTGCGCAGCAGGCAATTATTGGACTTTCCGTGTAAGTTGCTGCGGCAAAATCATTCTTTTAAGAACCGTTTTCAATTTTGTTGTTCCGTTTTGCAAATTGGCTACTTATGCGAGATTCTCGTTGTTATTAATGCAAATCCAAATACCGCTTTTTTTTGGAATTTTTCAGATTCCCTATAAACTGAACGGTTGCCAAAAATTATCGCCGAAAAATGGAAGACTTCAAGACCTACGACCTCATCATCGACGCACGCTCGCCCCGCGAGTACAAAGACGACCACATACCAGGAGCGCTTAACTTCCCCGTTGTGAATAACGAGGAATATGCGGAAGTCGGCACACTTCATCGTACTGATGCAATGGGCGCTTACCAAATCGGGGTGCAATATTCCCTGCGTAATATTGCAAGGCACTTAGACGAAATTTCCGGCTATAACCGTAAGAGCCGAATTCTTGTGTATTGCTTCAGAGGAGGAAAACGAAGCCGGTTATGGTTTGATGCGCTTGATGTTATCGGCTATCGCGTAGAACGTCTTAAAGGGGGCTGGAAAGCGTATCGCCGCTGGGTTAACGCCGAACTGCTGACAGTGCCTGGAAAATACCGTTATATTGTTTTAAACGGCCCTACAGGGTGCGGGAAAACACGGTTGCTTACTGCACTGAGTAAGGCTGGTGCGCAAGTTCTTGATCTTGAAGAATTGGCCGTACATCGTGGCTCGGTAATCGGTTCACTTCCCGGTCATGAGCAACCAACTCAAAAGTTGTTTGACAGCTTCCTTTTGCGGAAACTCTCCACATTTTCGACAGAACGTCCAATATGGCTTGAGGCTGAGAGCAAAAAAATCGGCAACGTGCAGTTGCCAGATGCACTACTCGCTACAATGCGAACAGGTTTAACTTTGTCGATTGAAACCACGATGGAGCAACGGGTTCAAATGTGGCGGGAAGATTACGCTCATTTTGAGGCAGACCCGGAATCGCTGGTGGCTAAATTGCAATTTTTACGCCCGTTAATCGGAAACGCAGAGTTGGGCGAATGGGAGGCATTGGCGGCCAAGCGTGCCATTCCAGAACTGTTCGAGCGCCTTATGCGCTCCCATTACGATATCGCTTACCGTCGATCCAGCTTGCGTAACTATCCGGACTTAGATAAATCACCTGTCATCACATTAGATGATTTATCGCCCGATGGTCTGCTACCTCTTGTCAAACGACTCATAGTCGAACATGAGCCAATCAGCATGCAAAGCTCGGCATAACTGTTCCATTGCTCCTCATGCCCTCTAATTCGCGACAGGCAAATTGTCTACCTGATTAGTTTTTCACGCGTTGTAAAGCTGCTTGGTCAGCAGCGCTAAAACCGCTCATACCCAAGCAAATACCGCCACTCTCCTACCTGCAAACCCGCCATCGGCACGCGCCCGATACGCATCCGCTTCATGCCTACTCTTTTCAATCCGACCATTTTGCACATATGCTCAATTTGGCCCGGTTGTCCGCCCTTGAGTGCGAAACGCAAGTGCGTTTCGTTTTGCCAGCTCACTTTGATCGGAGGTAGCGGTTTGCCATTGAAGCTCAAACCGTGATTGAGCAGCGCGAGGCCATCGGGCACCAGATCGCCTGTTACCTCGACTATGTATTCATGTTCGATTTTTGCCGCATCATCGATCAATTTACGCGCCACGCGCCAGTCTTGGGTGAAGACTATCAAGCCACTCGCGCTGGCATCCAGCGCATCAGTCATGGTCAGGTTCGCAAGGTGTCGTTTCAGGAAGCGGATACCGGATCGGTCGGCGGCGGCGCGGGTGTCGGAGGTAATGCGTTGTTCTGCGAACTGCGTGTCGGCGCTGGTGCCATAACCGGATGGCTTGTGCAGCAGGATGGTGACGGGTTCAAGGGGCTCCAGAGTGGCGTCCGGCATGAGTTCTACCGCGTGCTGCGGCAACACCCGAAAGCCCGGTTCTTCGGTCACTTGCCCATTGACCTTGACCCAGCCGCCTTCGATGTATTGGTCCGCTTCGCGACGCGAACAGGAAGCTAATTCGGCGACGCGTTTGGCTAGGCGGATGGATTCTGGCATGGTTCGAGACCGGTGGATTGAGGCTCGCCATTGTAACCGGCCAAGGACGCTCTAATACGCCTCATCCCACGAAATGCTCAAACGCGCCGCGCATTGAATCAATCCGACCATACTGTATGTCTGCGGGAAATTTCCCCATAACTCTCCGGTCTCGGGCGAGACATCTTCGGCCAGCAATCCGAGATGATTGCGCCGCGCCAGCACCTTTTCGAACAAATCGCGCGCACGCTCTTTTTCGCCTATCTGCGCGAGCGCCAGAATCCACCACAGCGTACACACCAGGAACGCCGTTTCGGGCCGTCCGAAATCGTCTTCTTCGTCATAGCGCAGCAGGAAGTCGCCGCGTCGCAAATGCTTTTCTATCGTATGCACCGTGCTCACAAAGCGCGGATCGTCGACTGCAAGAAACTTGAACTCACCCATCAACAGCAGGCTGGCGTCGAGCTGATCGCCGCCGAAGGTCGATACAAAACTGTTGAGCTTTGGATTCCATGCCGCTTCGCAAATTTCGGCGTGCATCCGGTGCGCGTGCGTGGCCCACACATCAGCCCGGTCAGAACGTCCAATCTGGTGTGCGATTACCGCCAGGCGATCGCATGCAGCCCAGCACATCATGCTGGAAAAAGTATGGATACGGCGCGTGCCCCGCAGTTCCCAGATGCCGGCATCCGGCACGTTGTAGTTGCGTATCGCCTGCTCCCCAAGCCGCTCCAGATCGGCAAATACGTGATGGTCGGCGGGACGTTCCAGTCGCATGTCGAAAAACGCATGCATACTAGCCATGACTGCTGCACCGAACACGTCATTCTGCACTTGGTGATAGGCGAGATTGCCGACCCGTACCGGGCCCATGCCGCGGTAGCCGGCAAGCGCCGGCGCGGTCCTCTCGTGCAAGGCCGTCTCGCGGCGAATGCCGTATACCGGTTGCAGCGGCGCATCGCGCGTATCGGCGATGATATTGAGAATGTAATCAAGGTAGCGCTCCATGGTGCTTGTCGCGCCGAGCCGGTTCAATGCGCTAACCACAAAATAGGCGTCACGCAGCCAGCAATAGCGATAATCCCAAGTACGGCCGCTGTGCGGCGCTTCCGGGATCGAGGTGGTAACCGCGGCGATAATCGCACCTGTGTCGTCGAACGCATTGAGTTTGAGCGTAATGGCGGAACGGATGACCATCTCCTGCCACTCGAAGGGTATTGCCAGATTGCGCACCCAGCTGTGCCAATACGCCAAAGTCTGCTCGTAAAATGAACGGCCTACTTCATGCGGCGCGCCGTCTACCGTCTCATCCGGCCCCATCAGCAAGGTGACGCTGTTCTGCAAAAAAAACGGCTGTTCATCCATGACGGATGCAATCGACGCATCGGTCGTCAGGCGCATTGCCTGCGATGCGCCCACATAGGAAATATGGTGCGTGCCACACCGTACCTCGGCGCGCATCCTGCCGTAATCGACGGTGGGACGCACTCGCAGCGCGATGCGCGGCCGGCCGGCCGTGCGACGCACGATGCGAACCAGCATTGATGGCGAAAACAATCGCCCGTGCATTCTGAATCGGGGCGCGAAATCGATTACTTCAATCGCATTGCCATTGTTATCCGCAAAGCGACTGATCAGGATTGCCGAGTTGCGCTGGTAGTGTTGCTCGGTCAGCGTCGCCCCCTCGAATTGCACATCGATCAGACCGGACTGCGATTCTTCCTTGCCGTCTTGCAGCAGTGTGCAGCAGATCGGATCGCTATCGAAAACCGGATAGCACCACCATACAATGGCCGCATTTCTATCTATCAATGCACTGGTGCGGGAATTTCCGATCAGGCCGAGATCGAGTGAAGACATGCATTTACCTTTTTGTATTCAACGGACGATGCCGCAAACGTGTTTTTCGCCATCTCATGACGGGGATTTTTCGGCTTGAAGATTGCGTGACCTTGCAATCAACTCGTCAAGCAATTGTGCAATTTCGATTCTGTCGTTCAGAAAAAAATCTGCTTTGCTTGATGCTCCTTTTTCGATGCGTACCGACAATATGTCGCGCCGTTGCAGCCGGAATACATCTTCATCGGTGATGTCGTCACCGACATAAATTGCACTTGGCGCGCCGGTTTCGCGCATCAATTGTTCCAGCGCGCTTCCCTTGTCGGCCGCGCCTTGCGGCAGCAAATTGAAAACGCACTTTCCAGCCATGATGCGCGGTCGCGGCAGTAGCCGTTCGAACAGTGCGGACAATTGTCGCTCTGCCCCCGCAGAATCACGCGCATGCCGAAAATGCACGGACAAAGAATAGCGCTTGTTTTCAAGGGAAATACGGGGATCGAATGTTGCATCCTGTTGCAACGCGGCGTATATTTCCTCGGCCCAAGCTTGGCTCAAGGCCTCATAATTTTCGCTGCACTTCTCCCATCCAGGCACACCTTCCAGACCGTGATTGCCAATCACAAAATGCGGCGTGAAACCAAGGCGTCCGCGGATATCCTCGATCGAGCGCCCGGTAATGATGCCGACCGGTGCGAACATCGACAATTGCAAAAGCTGCTTCAAAATGTCGGTTGGTAGCCGGGCATCCTGATGCCGCGTCGCGATCGGCGCCAATGTGCCATCGAAATCGAATACGCACAAAGCACCCGGTCTGATGATTTCATTCAGGCGCTGAAGACCGGATTCAGTAAAGAGAAATGTCATGGGCAGTTTTTTAAACTTGGATCGGCAGTTGTTGAACAAGTGCGCGTGTGCATTTTTCCGGTTCTCTGGCTAGTAAACGGTCAACTGCCAAATCCAGATTTACACGACGCGACGTAAAGAAGCTCGACTGTGCGACCTGATTTTTGTCATCACTCGCTCGCGCTTGCGCAACCGCGCAGCGTCCAGCAGCATCAAACCGGCCCAGCGATAGACATTGAAATCCTTGACAAGCGAACGCATGCTGCGCATACGTTCACGTTGCTCGGCCACCGGCATTGTCAATGCTCGATACAACGCTTCGGCACTCTGCTCGATATGGTACGGATTGACTATGAGCGCTTCATGGAGTTCCCGCGAAGCGCCCGTAAATTGGCTGAGTACCAGCACGCCGCGCTCGTCATCGCGTGCTGCGATGAATTCCTTGGCAACCAGGTTCATGCCATCATGCAGACTGGTTACCAAGCACACCTCGGCCGCGCGGTAATAGCGATTGAGCTGATCCGTATCGTGGTGTTCGGTCTTGAGCAGGATGGGTTCATAGCGGCCGTTTGAAAAGCGCTTGTTGATGCGTTGGGATAGTGTCCGTACGCGTGCTTCGAAGTTCTGATATTCGTCAAGGGAGGAGCGACTCGGCGCCGCAATTTGCACCAGTGTAAAGCGGCCGACCAGTGACGGTTGCAATTCAAGCATCCGCTCCACCGCCTGAAAGCGTTCAATGATGCCTTTCGTGTAATCGAGACGATCTACGCCGAGCGCCAGCAATTGCTCTGCCGGCAAACCCAGTCCGTCGCGCACCGACGAACGGCATTCGGCCACGCTGGCCTGCTCGTTGTTTTCCGGCCATGCAATCGAGATCGGGTAATTCTGGACTTGCGTCAACTCGCCGCCGTAGGAAATGGTCGACGCTTCGTGTTCGATACGCGTCTCCAGATAGCGATCGACCGTTTCGAGAAAGTTCTTGCAATGGAAGGGGGTATGGAAGCCGAGAATAGTGCTGCCAAGCAGCCCTTCCAGAAGTTCTTCGCGCCACGGACAAATGCCAAATGATTCCGGATTAGGCCATGGGATATGCCAGAACGTGATAATGGTCGCCTTCGGCAGGCGTTCACGCACCATGCGCGGCAACAGCGCGAAATGGTAATCCTGCACCAGCACCACCGGGTTTTCGGTGCGCGCTTCCTGGACCACCGCATCGGCAAAGCGCCGATTGACCGCCACGTATTGCTCCCAGTCGGACGAACGAAAGACCGGACGCACATGCGCAATATGACATAGCGGCCACAATCCTTCATTGGAAAATCCATAGTAATAGCCCTGCTCTTCCTGCTCGGACAGCCACACGCGACGCAGCGTGTAGCCGGGGCGGGAAGGCGGTACCTGCACCCGATCCGCGCGATCGACGGTCTCGCGATCGGCCGAACCAGCGCCATGCGCAATCCAGGTGCCGGAACAGGCGCGCATCACTGGCTCGACCGCGGTGACAAGGCCGCTGGCGGGACGTTTTACCTCGATGCCTTTGGGCGTGTGAACATGTATGTAAGGTTCGCGGTTCGACACCACCAGCACTTCATCGCCGGCCAGTTCCTCATGCAGAATGGTACGAAGCTTTTCCGGCGTCCACAGTTGCGGCGAGATATCCTTTCCACGGCGGTCCATATCGAATTCATGCAACAGCGCACGCAGATCGCCAACCAGTGGCCGGATTTCCGGTGGGGTGCTGGTCTGCGGACGGCGTTTGAGATCGGCGCGCACAATACCTTTCACCGCATTAATCCAACCGCGCCAGCTCAAATGCGCGACAAATACCGTGATCAATGAGGTCACGACCGCCAGCAATGCGAACAACGCGATCATGTATTTTTTGGTATCCGCACTGCGGGCCTCGATGAAGCCCATGTCATGCACAAGAATAAGCTTGCCCAGATATAGTCCATCCTCGGTCAGTGCACTTTCTGTCACTCGCACCGGGCCTTGCGGCAACTGCACGGTGGATTGCCGGATGCCGCTACTATCAAGCGTAAGGCAACCCAACTCCTCCGAATACGTGACAGTCTTGTAAAGCAGTTTCTTGCCCGGACTGCAAAATGCCATGGCAAAGAGCCGTTGGTCCTGAATTGCACGGTCGAACAATTGATTGATTTTTCTGCCCGCTCTTTGCGGCACGTATTCCATAAGCGGTTCCTGCAGCGCATTGGCAAGCAACTGCGAGCGTACATCAAGATCCCGCACAAACCAGCGCGCAGTAAGATTATCGACTAACGGCACCACCACAAATGCAACCAGGCTTAACATCAAAGCCAGAGGCACGATAAAACGCAAGGACAGACGAACAGATTGAAAACGCATTCTTTCCTTTCTTCTTCAGCGATTTATTGGCGACACGGTTGCTGGGCAAATCGACATTTAATATGCCTTGCTGATAGACAGCGCAATGCCGTTGTCGTTCGGTCTAATCCTTCATGTAAAAAAATTATTCTTTTGTTCCAGACGTGGACCATGTCTGCAACCGCTATACGCGCTAACGTCGGTGGGGCCAGGGTCTGCTTCTATAAAAAATATCGCGCAGCAATCACAACGAATTTTGTTCGGTTACTTAAAAGTAGCCATGCAAAAGAAATGGTGAATTTGTAGGAGCGGGCCTTGCCCGCGATAGCTTGCATGTGCTCACTCCTTATCGCGGGCAAGGCCCGCCCCTACAAAAAATACCGCGTAGAAATCACAATTAATTTTGCCCTGTTACTTAGTTGAAAGCCGTCTCAATAATTGCGTTCCCGCAGCCATTTGTTGGCGACAAATTTCACGCCTTTTATCACCGGCATTCCGGCATGCAAGGTTTGTCGATCGGGAACGCCAGCCGGATCAGTGTTGGCAAAAAATACTGCGCCGCCTTTTTTCGGTTGCACTTCAAGACCGATGGCCGGAAATGCGGTGCCGCCCCCCTGTTCGACCTCGCTTAAATAAATCACGAAGGTACCGAGGCGCTGCCCGCCGCGCTCCAAATGCTTGCGCGGCCCTGGAAGAGCGGGATCGAACCAATCGAAATGCGCTCGGTATTCATTGCCTGTTTCATAGCGCAGGATTTGCATGCCTTCTCCGCGTTCAACGGGCCACGCAGCAAGCGCGGCCAGACGCGCGTCGACGCGTGCAATCAGCGCGGTTTCATTCCTTTGCAACATTGCACCGCGGCTGGTTCTGTGCGCGTACATTTGGTCGCTGCCATCGCTATCTCCCACCACCGGCGAGCGCGCAAGACGCTGCTCGCTGAATGTAACAAGCGCGTCGCATTCCTCATCGCTCAAGACATTGCCGAGCAAGACGATACGCGGTTTGTCGAGTGTCAGCAGAACATCGACCTGCCGGTCCGGCGTCTGGATTTTGTTGGTTGTAGTATTGATGTCCGGCATCGTTTGGAAGGCGGACGCTATAGCGCCGCGCATCCCCCGCGCTTCTTCAATGGCGGCCCGTGCCAGAGTTTGCTCGAAGTGGCCGTCTCTTACCATAACCTGCGCCATGCTGCCAGGTTCGCAGGCACGCGCCAGATTATCGGTGATCCATACCTGCCACTCTTGCGGCAAGGAAGAAAGGGCGGTTTTTTTCAAGAGGGTGGTCATGACCGTATATTCCATGCAATTGATAGGTAACAAGCGTAAATCGGACAATGCATGCGCCATTGCGGCACCTGCGCCACCCGTTTGACGGGGGGCCATGACAACACTTGATACGCGCCAATTTGATGGTGTGGATCCGGGACAAGTTCCGGATCAAGTCTCACTCATGAAAGATTTCTGCCACAACCTTGCGCATCGACAAACAATTCTCAGGAGGAGAATAAGGAGAGCAATTCTCTAGTAGTCAGTCAAGTTGAATTGACGGGAAAGGAATCGATGGATTTTTTCGTCTGGCAAGGGTGAAGCAGGGGTTTCGAATGGCATGGTGGAGCAGGGAATTCGTGGAGCACTGCTCCACGCCTGCATAACGGCATTGGCTTGCAAGCCAATGCGCGCCCTGCAAGGGTGAGGAGGCAGCATAGCGAGCTATGCAACGACGAGCAACGCTGCCAAGCGGGAAAAGACGCGATTTATGCCCGTCGATTCAGCTTGACTGATTACTAGGGACTCAGTTTGACATTAGCCGCTGCCTGCAACATCGCTGGCATCTTGACCGTTTCCAACCATTTTCGGATACGTCCGGCATCTGATGAGCGCGAAAATTTTCCTTTCCCATCCAAAAATACCATCACGATCGCCCGGCCCTCAATCATGGCTTGCATAACAAGACAACGTCCTGCTTCAGAAATGTAGCCGGTTTTTTGCAGACCGATTTTCCATTCCGGATTTTTCACTAGACGGTTGGAGTTTTTATATTGCAGCATTGGCCCGCCAGGATCTACCGCATATTCAGTATTGGTGGAATATTCGCGAATGATTGGATGTCGTTGCGCTTCCATAACGAGTTTCGCCAAGTCGTGTGCGCTAGAGACATTTAAACTGGAAAGTCCTGTGGGTTCGACGTAGTGTGTGTCTGTCATGCCAAGCGCTTTCGCTTTGGCATTCATGGCGGCAACGAAGGCATTCACACCACCCGGATAGTGCCGCCCCAGTGCCGATGCTGCGCGATTCTCCGAACTCATTAGTGCAATATGGAGCATGTTGGCACGTGTCAATTTCGAACCGATACGCAAGCGCGAAGAAGTATTTTTGAGGCGGTCGATGTCCTCGTCTGTAACTGCAAGCACTTCCGCCATGTCCTGATGCGATTCCACTACCACCAAAGCGGTCATTAATTTCGTGAGCGACGCGATCGGCAACACTGCATTCGAATTTTTTGAGAACAATACTTTAGAATTGGACGGATCCAATACCAATACTGCATTGGATTGCAGATCCAACGCGTCATTTGTCAGGTTCAAACCGGCCTGTTCACCTGCGCTCAAGACCATCGGTGCCCGACGGATCTTGGTGACCGGCACACCCCGCGCATGAATCACTTTACGCTTGCCACGCAGAGTCACAGTAATGCTTTTTTTAGTTCGTTTCTTACGTAAATTTGTAGAGGCTTTTGCACTTTTATTCGCAACAGAACGCCGTTTCGCGCTAGTAGCAATTTTTGCTTTCCGCTTGGAAACAGTGGATTTTTTGACGACGTATTTTTTTGAAGGGGTGGTTGTTGCTGATGTACCTTTAGCCAATGCAGGCGGCATGCCGAAAAGAACTTGTAGCAATATAAAAAGTGCCACAAGCGTGGGCAGGGCCATATGTGACTCCCCTAATTGATGATTAGGGCCAACTCTCTTACAAAATAGAAAGCCAATGTAAACTCTCAAGAGGCTTAATGAATTTTTGTACATGATAAAGAATTTTCTAATTGTGATTTCGATGCGATGAAATTCAGGGCGAGTCAAACATTTCGCTTGCCACCCTAGCCAAATCGTTCATCCCCGAGCCATCAGCCATATGGGCTTTGAGCCAGCGTGCCTGTCCACCACGTTCCATCAATTCATGGATCATGCAGCATGCTTGGGCAAAATCCGGGTCTCTGGATTTTGCCGACAAGCGCTCCAAGTCGATTGCCACTACATTGGCGATGGATCGCTTGGCGCCGTCTTCCGGATCAATCCACATCCCCTCGACCCCATCCTTGGCTGCATTGAACCTGTTCCAGGCGTACAACTCCTTGCATTCGCTGGATGGCCATACACCAGGACGCTCGAAGACCTCGATGCAAAGTTCCCTCGCATAGCTTGCCAGCGCCGCTGCATATGCCGGCTTCAACGGCGTGTCCAGCACGCGCAACTCCACCGTCCCGTATTCTGGCTTGGGCCTCACATCCCAGTAGAAATCCTTGATACTATTGACGATCCCATGGCCTGCCAATCGGTCAAAGTGCGATTGGAATTGATCCCACGTCCTGATATGCGAGGGCATGGTGCCACTCATGGGAAAAGCCCCGACTACGTTGCTTCGCGAACTGCAAAATCCAGAGTTTTCCCCCTGCCAACAAGGTGAATTTGCGGAGAGCGCGATGAACAATGGCGCTCTTTGCGTCAGCCATGCGCAAATCCGGATAGCCTCGTCGGCGCTAGGCACGCCAATGTGGACGTGCATCCCGAACACCGTGAAAAGCTTGGCCAAATAGCCGAATTTCTTCGCCGAGTGCTGATATCGCTCCTTGGGGTAGATGCGTTGTGCGCTCCATTTCTGGAATGGATGTGCGCCGCCTCCCGATATGGCGGCGCCAACCTGGAAGGCCGCGCGCTGCACGCTTGCTCTGATTTCTTCAATCTGTGCGGCTGCCTGCGCGTAGCCGTCCAGCACCGAGGTCGCCACTTCCAGCATCGAGGTGGTGACCTCCGGGGTGGCCATCCACTGCTTTTTCTGCAAATCCAAAAGTCTAAGGATGTCGGGGGCAGCAGGAAGCAAATCGTAGGTCAATCGGTCCAGCACCATCAATTCGAGCTCAATGCCCATCGACCCCATTTGCGAAATATTGAATGGAGGTAAAAACGCCGTTCCGCTCCCTGCGACAGCCAACGCTTGTGCGCTCGCGTTCACTCCCGAAATGCGCAAGACGGCATCAAGCATGTGCATCCTCCTCATGCGTCTCCCCAGCCATTTTCAATCCCCACCAAGTCAGAGCGGGCGCCAGCAGCACATTCAATCCGAGAAGTGCCGCCATGATTTGAGCAGCTGTCTCACTTAACCCCGGATAGCCTGCCATGGAATTGTCCACGATCAAAGAACCAAAACTTACCAATGAGCATAGCGAGACGGCCATCGCATTTTTCTTCTGCCCGCCCCACGCTGCACTTGGCATGAGCGCCACGCGAGTAACGACGATTCTGGCCAGAAAAATAAGCAGCGCCAACAGCAGGAATGAAAAGTTCATGAGCTGTTGCACTCCCACCAAGGAGGCGGACATCATAAAGAGCAGCGCGTAGCCGATGTCTTGTCCGGTCTTGATCTGCGCTTGAAAAACGTTATCCCGCTTCTCCGCATTTCTCAGCAGCAGCCCCATGAGCAGCAACGACAGCAGCGCGCTGGACGAACTCACCGAGCAGAGACCCAAATCCATCAGCAGCGCGGCAAGCAACATAGCGGGTCGCATGCTGGCCTGCGCTTTGCAGACGCGCGTGGCGAGCGCATAAAGCCCATAGCAGAACAATGCGATGACCACGCCCAGCGCCAGTTTTGATCCCTGCTTGGCCAACTCCATTCCGAAACCTGTGACGGCGCCACTCTCATGGCTTTTTATCCATGCAAGCGCTGCAGCCAATGCCAGCAACGCTATCAAGTTGCTTAATCCAACCATGTTGGCGCTGGCATAGGTTGCGACTCCACTCGCATCCGAATCGGAGGCCATCGACGCATATATTATTGGGTTTGCCGCAATCAGTATGGCGCCGATGAAGATTGCCTCGCCCCACCCTAACCCGAATATCACAAGACAAATAGTTGCTGCAAATCCTCTCAGTAGGCATGCCAGAACGAGACTCACTCCTTGACGCCCACTTTTCCAGAGCCACACCAGATCCATCTTTCTTCCAACCTCGAACAACACCAGTGCAGCCGCCGCATTGAACAGTTCTTGAAATTGGGACAGCAACGGCACATCTACCAGTCTGAGGCCGCTGACACCCAGGATCAATCCGGCGATGACCGCGCCATACAGTTTTGGCACGCCCCTTGTTTGCAGCCCAATCCCCACAATCTGCGAGAGCAACAGGCCCGCACCGATAATTGCTAACGGCGACAGCAGCCATAGCTGCGTCATGCGCATATCCGCGAAATCAGCGCTCATTGTCGAACGCCCATGTGGTTGCCAAGCCGATCAGTTCACTATCGATTGACTGGGCGATACTGGCAGCTGCCGCCGCCTCTGTTTCACTGTCTTTTTTCGCGGGCAACGCCACCGCTATTCGTGCACGCAAGACAGCACCATCGACTTTGCCTGGCATCCAGAGTTGCCCTTTCACCGTTGCATTTTCTATCCATATCGCTTCATATTTCGCACCGCCTCGTGGCGTCGAATTCGGCATGGGAAGCAAGCGAAACGGCGTCAGCCATGTGGCTTTTGGATAAGTCCGCGCCAGCCGCAGTTGCATTGCCGCACGCTGCTCCAATCGGCCATCCTCCTTCGAGTAGGGCAAATGGAGCTGCGCCTGACTCAGCCCTACCGTTTCCATGCGCATGCACAAGCCATCGCGTTCCCACAGCCAGCTTGCCTCCGACACCTCACCTGCTCTTCCGCGCAGGTTTTTCTCCCAAGTCGCCAAGAGCGGCGCGACTTCATGGGGAACCGACTCCTTGGGCGTCGATTGCCGGATTCCAATCGCTGCGTCGGTAAGCAGCTTCCATCGCCCCTCTTGCCACTTGCGAGTCGCCGCTCGCGGTGACGGCGTCCAACGCCATTCGGTGGCCACCCATGATCCATTTGCGCTGCGTTCAATAATGGCCACACGTTTTTGCGGACCGGAATCATCGATCAAACTCTGCGCGGACCACGTGCCGTTCCATGCCACGGGTCCCGCCGCTGGCGTAGCGCGGGACCGGGCTCTTGCCCACCACAGCGCTTGCCTGCTTACACAATGCTCGAGATCGCTGGCCTGGTCCGCTTCCCAACGCCGCATTTGTAACCGGTTCTGCCATGCGCATTGCGCCGTACTTGCGCGCCATCCACGTATCGACAGTTCTGCGTTTTTTGCTTCAATACATTTTTTTGGCCGGATCGTGGCCAGTGCTGCCAGATCATGCAGCACGCCAGCGCGCATCTTCCGTGCGTCTTCCGTGCGCAGACCCGACGTCGCAGCATGCATCTGCAACGGTCCGAGCAGCCCCGCCAACAACGCGGCACAGGCGGCGCATTTGGCAGTAGCATGGCAACTGACCACTCCGTCCATCATTGCTTGATCCTCCTTCGAACGATCGGTATTGCGACTTGTCTTTCGTGCTGATTTGGGAATGGATGAGATTGCTTATCGTGACGACCTAATGTGGATATAGGCATCGGCCAGCGATCGACGCTATGCCGTAGCGAAGCCGACACGGAGTGATAGTGGCAGGCAGATATATTCTTTTCAGACACAATCAAAATCCCGACCAGGAATGTATTGCCAAGCCATTGGCTCCCTATCCAGTTTTCAAGTTGGCAGATGCGCATGAATCGCGTCAAACAGAAAAAAAGCCCCAATAATGGGGCTTAAAAGGTCCGGTATTTACCTCATCGCATTTGGCTTCTCTGTTGCTGCCTTATATTGTGTAATTGTGTGCACTACGGGTTTACATGTCACAAGCATTCTTGATTTCCTATGCGGCATATACACGCTGGCTAAAACGACGACATTGGCTATTTCTCGTTGCCATACTTGATATCCGCTCGACGATTTTGCGCCCAAGCAGATTCATCGTGCCCCATGGCTTTGGGGCGTTCTCTTCCCCAGCTAATAGCTTCGATCTGGTTTTCCTGTACACCGAGTACCCTCATCGCCTCCATGACGGCATGTGCGCGTTTTTGCCCCAAGGCCAAGTTATATTCGCTACTGCCTCGCTCATCGGCATTGCCCTCGATCTTGATTTTTTGACTACGGTTTGCAGCGAGGTGCTTTGCATGGGCCTCAATCATCGGTCGGTATTCATCGCCGATTAAATATTGATCAAACTCGAAAAACACGCTTCGCTTCTGCGGCAACAGGCTATTGGCGGAATCTTTATACGAAGCCAAACCACTTTGCTGCACATTGGCTGGCGTGGCTGCGGTGTTGTTATTCGTCGCAGTGACCTTAACAGAAGACAACGAACCTGGTTGCGTTGATGATGGCGGCGTGCTGGCGCATGCGCTGAGCAGGCCAATGAGTAGTGCGCCGATGAGAATTCGATTCATGTTTTTTTGTTTCTTTCCCGTTAGATGTTGTTTCAATATCCGGCGAACGGCAATCTGCCGAGTGAGGCATGCTCCCTGTTGCATCTAGGTCGCCGTCGCCATGAAACAATTGACATATTGCATGACTAGACTTAGGTGAAACTTAAAAACAAGAATAAATAGGCTAAAAATAAGCGGAACGCCGCTTGCCTGCCCCGCTCGCTGCAACTACCGAAAAAATGGAGACGGCACGCCGACCAAACGCCTATTGCATCCTTGTGCCCGAATGAAACGACAACAGTTTGTCAAGGTGCAAGGGAAAATTGACTGTTACCGCGAGACCGCCGGTTGCCGCGCTGCCCAGTTCCACTGTTGCGCCGTACCGATCGGCAATCGTCTTGACAATGGCAAGCCCCAGCCCGCTACCGGTCGGACTCGTTCCCGGAACGCGATAGAAGCGGTCGAACACACGCGCCCGGTTTTGCTGGGAAATGCCGCTACCGGAATCCTGAATCGTCAGTGTCACAATCGAGCCATCCGTCACGAGATCAATTTGAACCAGTCCTTGTTCCGGCGTATAACGGACCGCATTGTCCAGCAGATTGCGTATCATCATCCGCACGCTATCCCCATCCCCCAGGATATTCACCTGCGCCAATGCGCCGCATCTTAATTCGATGTGCCTGGATAAGGCGAATGGCGCGACATCGGCTAGCGCCTGTGATACGCTGGCCGCTAACGGTATTACGCGTGACTCAAACTCTTGCGACGATGGCTCTTCCCTTGCCAGCACCAGCAATTGCTCCACCAAGCGGGATGAACGATCAATCCCTCCCAAGAGACGGGCAATGGCTTGCGTGCGTGCCGTTTCATCCTTGGCTCTAGCCAATATCTGCACTTGCAATTTGAGTGCGGTCATTGGTGATCGAAGCTCATGAGCAGCATCGGCAACAAATCGCTGCTGCGACTGCAATGCTTGCGCCATACGGGTTAATAATGAATTCAACTCGGCAACAAGAAGCGACACCTCCTGGGGCACCCCATTGTCGGATACAGGTGCAAGCGAATTCACATTGCGATTGGCAAGATCGCGGCCGATCCGATTGAGCGGTGAAAGTGCCGACGTGACAACCCACCATACGACACCAAACAATAGAAGTGAGACGGGCATTACGGGCCATACCGAATGCAACGCAAGTGAAATGGCTCGGTCGCGCCGAGTGCTCATCTTCTGTGCAACCTGAATCGTGCGCGAGGAAGTTTGCACTGCATAGACTCGCCAATCGTCATTGGCAAGCGCCACTGTGGAATATCCGAGTACGCCTTGCTTGGGCAGGAAACGATAGCTGCGGGATTGATAGACGCGCGCCCTATCGTCGGCCCAGACCTGAATCACGAAGTCGAAACTGTTTTCATCCGGGTCGCGAGAAGAATGCAATTCCACTTGTTCGAACCCACCATCTAGCAACGCAATGGCCATCTGCTGCATATGGTAATCAAACAGCTTGTTCGCCGCCTGCATCGCAGCCCGGAAGGATGTTGTGAACTGCACTGTTGCTGCAGCCATGATCGCAACCCCGAGCAACAAAATCAGACGAATGCGCAGCGACCGCATCATGTTTTTTCAACCATGTACCCGACACCGCGAACATTCACGATAAATTTCTGCCCCAGTTTCTTGCGCAAGCCATGAATGTAAACTTCAACCGCATTGCTCTCGACGTCGCCAGACCATCCGTAAAGCCGCTCCTCCAACTGGTTGCGGGAAAGTATTGCGCCCGGCCGCGCGATGAGCGCGTCAAGAATCGTCCATTCGCGCGCAGAAAGAATGACTTGCCGTTCCAAAACCAGAACTTGACGTGTGACGGCATTAATAACGACATCCCCGTTTCGATAGACAGGCTCTCCGCCGCCCCGTGCTCTTCGGATAAGGGCATGGAGTCTTGCAATCAACTCTTCCAGATCGAAAGGCTTGACCAAATAGTCATCAGCGCCATTATTCAAACCGAGCACTCGTTGGGCGACCGTGTCGCGGGCAGTTACCACCATTACCGGCATACTATTTCCCCGAGTACGCAGAGCATGCAAGACGTCGATGCCATCCTTTTTGGGCAATCCGAGATCCAGCAACAACGCATCATATGCATGCACACCGAGTGCAGTCTCTGCCGAGGCGCCATCTTTTACCCAGTCCACGGCAATGCCTTCCCCATCCAGAGCAATCTGAATGTTCTCGCCGATCATCTCATCATCTTCAACCAAAAGTATTTTCATCAGGATTTACGCAAAACGCATTTTAACGGATGGATTTTTGAGTTTCTGACACAGGTAGCCATTAATGAATGGCAGTCAGAACCGCTCAATCCATCACCCCGACGCCAACAGCATCAGTTGCGCATCATCAAGGTAAGTCCATTCGCCATCTTCGAGGTCAAGCGCATCAAGCGTCAATGTCCCAATCGCGGTACGGCGCAACGCGACACAATGATTGCCGGCGGCAGCCAGCATACGTTTGACCTGATGATATTTACCTTGCTCCAGCACGATTTCAAGTCGGTTGGCATCGATCATCTTGCAGGTTTGTGCTGCCAGTGGCGCAGGTTCGTCATGCAGTTTCACACCCGTCATCAATTGCGCGATTAGTTCCGGCGTCACCGGATCATGTGTGGTGGCAGCATAAAGCTTCGGCACATGTCGTTTAGGCGAAGACTGCGCATGAATGAACGCGCCGTCATCCGAGAGCAACAGCAACCCGGTCGTATCGTGATCCAGGCGCCCTACCGGCTGCACATCACGCCAAGTAAATTGTTCCGGCAACAGCGTCAATACACCGGGATGATGGCTGGGTTTTCTAGAGCATTCGAAATTGGCCGGCTTGTTCAACGCAACATATACATGCTCACGATAAATCCACTCTTCATTAAAAAGCGTAAATACAAGATTGCTCGTATCAAACGTACTGCAATAATCGGTAATGCTTTCGCCGGCGATGGACACTTCACCATCGGCGATCAATTCACGACACCATTTGCGGGAGCCGAAGCCCTGCGATTGCAGGATGCGATCTAAAGTTTGTTTGCTCATTTTGGATGTGTAAAAAAGGGGGCGTTCAAGCGCATCGCCTTGTTGACGTCCGGCATGCCGAATAGCGACAGGCTTTCATCAAACAACCGCCGCTTCAGGGGTAATTCAGTTGGCAAGGCGGAGTAGCGAATTTTGATCCGCCTGCACCAAACAATCGTCATCGACTGCATGATGTTGACGTCCGCACTCAACAAGATGTTTTGCCTTGTACCGAAAAACCGAACAATGCGCTCTTTAGCTAAATGTGGATTCCATATTTAGGGATTCGCATCAAGCATTCTGGCAATCAACATCAAGGCCCAGTGGTCATATCAGAGTCAGGGGCAGATCATATCTCAGGAGTCATCTTGCAGGGAGAAACATTGAGAATTTGCAGAAAGTTTTGCCTCCTTTGGCATAGGAAAAACCATCCATTTAATGTGAATGCAATGTAGTCGATTACGACAACTCCAGATGCATCGATACAACCAGCAGCATGAAGCAACCAACCTCCAAAATGGTGCGAAGCAACATCGAAAATTGCATTAGGATGTTAATTCCCCTTAATAAAGTTTCTTGCAATTTACGTCATCTACGCTAGACTTCTATACGGGTTTTCAAAAAACTCGCATACCCCGCAATTTAATTCCCAGTTCAATTAAATCAGTCGAATTCCCTGTCTGTAATCGGGGAATGGCAAGCATTTAGAAGGAGCGGAAATGTTGACTTTCACTTACTCGCTTGTCACGTTATCAGTCGAACAAAAAAAAGCAAAAACCGTTTTGACTGCTGTTCAGCAACATTTTCAGAATTTCCCGAAAGAGCAGAAATGCATAGACCAAAACTGCTTTGAATCAACACTGGATCAACTCACTCGGCTTGATGAGTCGCATCATCGGCGCAATGTTGAACTTTACGTCATTCCCGCCATACAAAAGACGACACGGGAGGCAGACCCTTTGCTGGCCGAGCTTGATTCTCTCAGTCTGCAAAGCGAAGACATCCTCAAATCGGTACGCGATCGAGTGAACCCCGCCTTCCAGCAAAGCAATGTCGACATAGAAGAATTGTGCAGCGCAATGGATGCGTATTGTCAGAACCTGCTGCAGCGCCTGGAAAAAGAAGAAGAGGAATTATTTCCTATTGCGCAGCGCGTCATATCGAGCGAAGGATGGTTCACTCTTGCGTCTCAATTCATTTCCCACAATGAAGAAATACATGCAGACCGCTCTGATGCGCCTGACTGGAAGATGGTCGTCAGTTGAACCCATCAAGCATTCCCACATAAAAAACATGCACCAGAAAATGATAGACGACGCGATTGGCAACCACCTCGCCTTCGCCCTGCCAAATACTCGCACACGGTCATCAGGGTTACGCCCAGTATTTCCTTGCACTGCTTTCAAGAAGTGCGGACCAGATGACCACATTGATCGTTCCAGTTTTATCTTCCAGCGTCACCACGAGTAGCATTCCTTTCGCTGTTTGCGGCCTCTGACACACGCTGGCCATCTTTGTGGTGTGTGCAAGTTTGCTATTGCCGAATGATTTCATTTGCAGCGAGTCGACAGGTCTGACAGCCGATCGAATCCAGACTCTTCCGATGCGGCGGTAGCGACATCAGCGAGCCAATCGGCAAACGCATACACAGTACATATCGAAAATGCATGGTCAAAATTAGATCCTTTGAAAATCACAGCGCTATTTGCGAATATGCAAAGGGATGAAAAAAGAAAGCCTGTCTGCAAAACACTTGATAAATGTCAAATCCGGCAGTTAACAGTATTCAATAATTTCTATATTATCAATCCCCTGCCTTTCCTCATTCTTATTGGTCTACCAAATGGACACTACAAAAATATTATTGACCCTCGTTGCAGCCCTTGCGCTAGGCATTATGGTGGCTTATCTAAAACTACAAAAGAAAGCTGGACAGGAATCAAGTTACAGAAAGCGACGGCCGTTAAGCTCAACCGAACAGGCAATGTACTGGCGGCTGGTGAAAGCGCTCCCGGATCACGTCGTGCTGGCTAAAGTGGCACTGAACCGCTGTGTTGCCATCAAAGGCGCGGCATTTGACATCCTGTCGCGAGAAAGTCTGGATTTTGTGGTCTGCAATAAAGGCATGCAGATCATCGCCGCAATCGAACTGAGAGATGCGAACGATGCAAGTGAAAGCCGTCGAAACGCAGAAAAAATGAAAGAAGAAGCGCTCGAGATCGTCGGCATAAAACTGTTGGAATGGTCTGCCACCCCATTGCCGAGTGAGGCTTTCATTGCAATGGAGTTTTATAGCAATATCAACGGTAACGACACCTCCGGCAGCATGACTCGTCTGGCTGCATAACTCAGTCAGAATCGTTGCGGCTTGGTGTGCATCCAGGCTTTTCGCTTACAGGCTTACAGCCAAGCGCCTGTTTCGAAATCAAACCGCCTCACGGTACTGACGGGCAGTACCGAGCAGCCATTTCTCAAATGCCGTCAATAATGGCGCGTTTTGCTTGCACTCCGGATACACCAGGTAATATCCCTTATCGTTCCGCAGCGACGGCTCGCAGGGAATGACAAGCTCGCTGCTGGCAAGCTCGTTCAACACAAAGAACCGAGGAACCAGTGCAACTCCCAACCCCGCACGCGCCGCCTCCACCAGCATCGAAAATAATTCGTAACGCTGTCCTCTCATGTAATCGACATCATGCACTCCTGCCTGCGCCAGCCATTGGCGCCATGCGTCAGGGCGAGCAGATTGATGCAGCAAGGTGCAGCGCGCAAGATCGCCAGGTTGCAAGCGCGTCTCTCCGTTCAATAAGCGAGGACTGCATACCGGCGTCATTTCTTCGCCGAACAAATGCTGTGCAATGGCGCCTGGCCACACCGGATTTCCGAAATGAATCGCTGCATCGAACGACGTGTCGGTAAACATGAAGGGCTCTGCGCGTGTCGTCAAATTGAGCGTGATGTGCTCATGTTGCGCATAAAACTGAGGAAGACGCGGAATTAACCAGCGCGTTGCAAAAGTCGGAATGACTGCCAGCTCAAGTATTCCCCCTGCCCCGCGATGCGCCATCGCCGCCAGCGTATCGCGCTCTATTTTTGCGAGATTCTCGCGTACCTGTTTCGCATACACCACGCCGATATCAGTCAGACTTATCCGCTTCTTGATCCGATTGAAAAGTGGAACGCCCAAGTACTCTTCAAGACCGGCAATCTGCCTTCCCACCGCACTTTGCGTCAGCGCCAGTTCGTCGGCGCTACGCGTAAAACTTTCATGACGGGCAGCTGCCTCGAATGCAATCAATGCTTCAATGCTTGGGATTTTTCTTCTCACACATCATTCCTCAAATGCACAACATCACGAATTTTTATCGTTTGTGAGATGCGAGTTTTGGCGCAACACTATTCGCATGCCATCAAGCCTGAAATCGTTAGCAACGTTTGTCGCCCGTCTTTGCGAGACGGTGAATATAACGCGCTCCATTCACGCCGGGTAACAGTTGCACAGGCATTTGCGATAAATCAAGAATGCAATCGACAGGACCAAAACTCGCACGACCCAAAATCAATCCGTCACAGAAGGAAACATCATGAGCAATGAACCGATACCAACAAAATTCAAACCCTATACACGCCAAACCATTCATCAAGCACCGCAATGGCAACTGCTGTCGGAAGATCTGCGCGAAGCAGTGCAAGTCGTGTCTCGGGTTTTGCCGTTCCGCACCAATCAATACGTGATGAATGAATTGATTGACTGGAATAATATTCCGGACGACCCCATTTATCGCCTGACCTTTCCGCACCGCGACATGCTTTCTCCCGCCGAGTACACACATCTGCGCGACCTGGTGCTGGTGCAAAAGGATGAAGTCGCGATTGAAAGAGAAGTCAGGAAACTACGCTTGCAGATGAATCCGCACCCGGCCGGCCAGATGACGCATAACGTGCCGATGATGGATGGCGAACCGGTGCGCGGCCTGCAGCACAAGTACAAGCAGACTGTACTGTTCTTCCCCAGCGCAGGCCAGACCTGTCATGCGTATTGCACCTTCTGCTTCCGCTGGCCACAATTCGTCGGAATGGAAGACTTGAAGTTTGATGCGAAAGAATCAAATGAACTGGTCGCCTACCTCAAGCAGCATCCGGAAGTAACCGACGTGCTGATCACCGGCGGCGATCCGCTGATCATGAACACGCGCTCGCTGGCTGGCTACATCGAACCGCTGCTGGCTCCCGAGCTATCGCATATTCAAAATATACGCATCGGCACCAAGTCGGTCGCATACTGGCCGCAGCGCTTCGTCACCGACAAGGATGCAGACGATCTGCTGCGCCTGTTCTCCAAAGTAGTCGACTCGGGAAAAAATCTGGCGCTGATGGGCCATTACAATCACCCCGCCGAATTGCGTCCGGAAATCGCGCAGCAAGCGGTGAAACGCATTGTCGGCTCCGGGGCCACGCTACGCATGCAGGCGCCGCTGATCCGTCATATCAACGAAGATCCGAAAGGATGGGCAGAGCTGTGGACAACCGGCGTTCGACTGGGCGCCATTCCGTATTACATGTTTGTTGAACGCGACACCGGACCGAGCCATTATTTCCAATTGCCGCTGGCGAAAGCGTATGAGACCTTCCAGGCAGCCTATCAGATGGTGTCAGGCTTGTCGCGCACTGTGCGCGGCCCGTCAATGAGCGCCTTTCCCGGCAAGGTCGTGATCGACGGTATCGTCACCATCGGCGGCGAAAAAGTGTTTGCACTGCAGTTCTTGCAAGCGCGCAATCCGGATTGGGTGCGCAAACCCTTCTACGCAAAATTCGATCCCGAAGCGAAATGGCTCGATGACCTGGTCCCTGCGTTCGGCGAAAAGCGCTTCTTCTTCGAAGCCGAGCTGGAAGAACCGCACGAGGTTATTCATATCATTGCACGACATGACGCAGTGACACGCAAAACAGAAAACGGCGACCTGCGACAACCGATGTATGCCGCATCAACCAGCAACGGGAATTGAACGCCATGACTCATTTATTGCACAGGCAAATTCACCATCATTACCCGCTTGCGACAAGCGGTCGCGGCGTGTACCTGATCGATGCCGAAGGAAAGGGCTACATCGACGCCAGCGGCGGCGCCGCCGTTTCCTGTCTAGGACATCAGCACCCGGAAGTACTGGCGGCGATGCATTCACAGCTCGACAAACTCACCTATGCGCACACCAGTTTTTTTACATCGGAGGCGGCCGAAGCGCTAGGCGATGAACTTGTCGCGCACGCGCCGCCCGGCATGTCGCATGTGTATCTTGTGTCGGGCGGATCGGAAGCGGTCGAAGCGGCGCTCAAGATGGCGCGCCAGTATTTTGTCGAGCGTGGCGAGACCGGACGCCGGCACTTCATTGCGCGCCGGCAGAGCTACCACGGCAATACACTCGGTGCGCTAGCTGTCGGCGGCAATGCATGGCGACGCCATCAATTCGCACCGATTTTGATTGATAGCGAGTACATCGATCCCTGCTACGAATATCGCTATCGCCGCGAAGATGAAACGCCTGAAGCGTACGGCCGCCGTGCAGCCGATGCACTGGAAGCGAAAATTCTTGAACTCGGCGCTGAAACTGTAATCGCCTTCGTTGCAGAAACCGTGGCCGGCGCAACGCTCGGCGCCGTACCGCCAGCGCCCGGTTACTTGCGGTGCGTTCGTGAAATTTGCGACCGCTACGGCATTCTGTTGATTCTCGATGAAGTCATGTGCGGCATGGGGCGCACCGGCACGTTGCATGCATGCGAGCAGGATGGCATTGTCCCCGACTTGATGACGGTCGCAAAGGGTTTAGGAGGAGGCTATGCACCGGTCGGCGCGACGTTTGTCGGCAAGCACATCTTCGACGCATTCGCAAATGGATCTGGCCTGTTCCAGCATGGCCATACCTATGTCGGGCATCCGCTTGCGTGTGCTGCAGCACTGGCGGTACAGCAGGTAATTCGAGCCAACAATCTACTTGACAATATCCAGGCGCGCGGCAATCAGTTGGCACAAACGCTGCGCAGTCGTTTCGTGGAGCATCCACATGTCGGCGATATCCGAGGACGAGGGCTATTCTGGGGTATCGAGTTGGTCGCCGACCGCGCAACGAAGAAGCCGTTCGATGCCACGCAAAGGTTACATGCGCGCATCAAGTCCGAGGCGATGGCGCGCGGTTTGATGGTCTACCCGATGGGCGGAACGATAGACGGCCGCTCGGGTGATCATGTGCTGCTGGCGCCGCCGTTTATCTGTAGCGCAGACATTATCGATGCGATTGTCGATCGACTCGGCGAGTCGGTCGATGCCGCCACTGCGGAAATGGAAGTGGCGATGCCAGCATGAGACGTTAACAATCGTGCGACGATTTCATGTAAATTATTTGCGATGAAATGAAGCGACAATCCGCTTCATTTCATCCGCAACAATTTTTCATTATTTTATAAAAACAAGGAATACCCTACCATGCCTCGCATTCCCTACACGCCAAGCGACCTGTCGGAACCGAAAGAAATCGTTGATGCCATCCGCGCGCGCAGAGGCGGAAATCTTTTAAATCTGGATCGCATGCTATTGCAGAGCCCGGCATTTGCGAAAGGCTGGAATGCCTTCTTTGCTGAAGTCAGAACCGGCCTCGATTTATCACCCAAACTGCGCGAACTCGCAATGTGCGTGGTAGCCGTCCTCAACGGCGCGGAGTACGAATTTCACCATCATGCACCGGAACTCATGAAGGCCGGCGGCACGAAACAACAGGTGGAAGCATTGCGGCACCCAGAATTATGCGCGCGTGACGAATTACTGTTCGATGCGCTTGAACGCGCTGCCATTCAACTCACGATCGAAATGACGCGCGATGTCCGAGTCAGTGACGCCACGTTCGCCGCAGTTCGTTCGGCTCTGGACAATGATCAGCACGTCGTCGAACTGACTGGAGTAATCGCCACCTATAACATGGTTTCACGATTCCTCGTGGCGCTCGTTATCGAACCTGAATAGTGTCCTTTTCCGGAATACTTTTGCGATCTCAGAAATTTAGCGCGTCGCGGCAATGCCGTAATAGCAGTAACCGCGGGCGCACGTGCTTGTTTAGCTTCCGCTGGCGTCTGGTTTGGCGGTATCGGAGCCAGTGCTAGGGCTGGCACTCGTGCCTGACTCCGATGTGCCGGAACTGCCGCTGGAACTCGGCGAGGTAGCGCCGGCATTGCCACTGACACCCGATCCACCACTGGCACCTGATCCACTACTAGCACCCGATCCGCCACTGGTGTCGGACCCGCTCATGCCAGGGCTGCCGCTCGTATCCGAACCAGTTGTACCAGTGGCACCGCTACTTGCAGCGCTGTGCGACTTCGTAGCGCGTTTCTTCCCGGATTTACGTTTTGCGTGCTTCTTGGTCTTTGAGGTCTGCGATTGTGCTGAAGTACCGGATGAATCCTGTTGGGTTTGTTGCTGACGGGATTGAATTTCCTGGGCTTTTTTTTCTACTTCGGCCGCTTTAGCCGGATCGGTGCTGGTAGTAACATCACCGTTTGACGAACTTTGTGCGAACGTTGCGCTCGCCATTGAAAACAAGGAAATTAACAGTATTGAAGATAGTTTCATCACAGACTCTCCGAGAATGAATAAGATATTAGTGAATCAGTACTCGCGCATTTAGCCAAATGCAAGTTCATGCCCAAAATCAGACTCGGCAATCCTCTTACAGGTTCAATAACAATTTAAAACTTCAAAACCATCGCGATATTTTTCGATATAAAACAACAAAGACGTCCTGAAAATAGTCAACGGGTGGATTCTGGAATCCAGTTATTCATCGCAATTCAAGATACTTGTTCATGATGCAGCCGTCATAATTGCGTGCCGCGACATTTTTGATATGAAAAATACCGTCCACTTCATCCTGCAAAGCAAAGGCGGCGGCATGGGCGTACCTCTACAGCCGGTGCTGCTGCTCGAAAACAAAGCGTCAATCTGCGCGTGGTTTTCCGTGCTTGTTTAGATCCCCCTTTCCACGCAATGGATTTCCGATACTGTGAGCCCTAGGCATTCTTCAAGCCGATTTATTTAATAAATTTCATGGAAGTCGTAAAATACGTTTCCCGGTAGAACAACATCCAGATTCCAATTTTGAAGGCGAGAGACATTGTTGATATGAAAAATACCGTTCATTTCATCCTGCAAGGCAAAGGCGGCATTGGCAAAACACTGGTTTCGACAATGCTTGCGCAATGGATGAAGGCCAAAGACCCTGATTCCTTGCGGTGCTATGACACCGATCAGGAAAACACAACCTTTTCCCGGTACAAGGCAATGGACGTCAAGCATGTGCCCGTCATGACTGACTCGCGCACCATCGATCCAAAAGGCTTCGATGCGCTGATAGTGGACATTCTTGAAGCGGAGGGAAACTGCGTGATCGACAATGGCGCGAATACGTTTTCACCGCTAATGGCGTACTTGCTGGAGAATGCGGCATTCGATTTATTTGAAGAATCAGGCCGCAAGGTATTCATCCACTCCATCGTCGGCGGCGGTGATACCCTGCACGACACTGCATCCGGGTTCGTCACCACGGTCCAAGCGACCATTACGCCTATCGTGCTTTGGGAAAACGAGCATTTCGGCTTGCTGCAAACCCCGGCCGGCAAAGTCTTCACTGAATCGCAGACATACATCCAGCATGCAGAACGCGTGAGAGGCCACGTCAAGCTTGCTCAGCGCAATTCCGACACCTTCGGCGCAGACATCAAAAAAATGAATACCGCACGCCTGACGCTGGATGAAGTGCTGCAAAGCGACAAATTCAACATAATGGAAAAACAGCGCATCAAAACGGTATATCGCGGCATTTTCGAGCAGCTTGATAGCGTCGATTGGCAATAAGAGGATATACGCGATGGATCAAAACAAACTGCGGACACTGGTCTTCGAAAAGACCGGCATTAAAATCGACACCACCGATCCGGTTTTCGCAGTTGTCGCATTAAATGAAGCCGTTCTGTCGGAATATCTTGAGCGCCATCTCGCGGTGATGAATGGCGTCTCTGAACGCGTCAATGCACAGACCAGCCAATTGATTGAAGCAAGCGAACGATATAAAAAGCTGCTGCAACATATCGGAGACGCGAGTACTACAGGAAGCGCACTGGAAGTAACGGCACTGCTTCATGTGGCAGACAAACCAACCGTCGATCGGAAGTCAAATTATGTCCCATGGATTGCTGCGGCAATCGGCGTCACGGTTTTAACCGCGGCGCTCATACTTGGCAAACAATGGATGTTCGTCCACCAGGAAAATGTTCCGCTAAAGCAGGCCACTCAAGTGATCCAGGCTCCATTAACGCAAGATCAAATCCTCCTGATTCAGGATGGCAAAAAATACGCGAAGATGTGGGCAAAGCTCGATGCAAAGACACAAGCCAGAATTCAAGCGTTAATTCAGCAACCGTAATAAGACAACGTTAGGTGCGCGCTCCTTAAAGCAGCATCCCTAATGCGGCAGCCTTGACTGCCGCTTGCGTCTTGTTCGATGCGCCGAGCTTCGCGACCACGTTATTGATATGAAAATTGACGGTACGTTCGGATACGATAAGAATCTGTCCGATCTCATACGCAGTTTTCCCTTCTGCGGTCCAGCGCAACACTTCTTTTTCACGCGCAGTCATGGTGACCAAGGTCTCGGGCACATACTTCGGAACCAATAATTTCGCCATGCCGGCATGTGCATATTGTGTCAACCACGCCATTCTTGCCTTGTGCTCATACAACTCGCTTTCGCTTAATTGCTCGACGCTGCGCGCCAAGGTCAGCAAGCCGATGGCGCCACTGGCATCACGCGAAGATTGGGCCCATCCAAAGTGCAAGCCATGCGCACGTGCTTCTTCCCATAATTCTGGCGAAGATTCGAATATTTGATGGGACCATACAATCGGCAGTGTGTCTTTGAGACCATGCTGTACAGTCGGATCCACTGCCAGATACCCGTGCTCAGAGTAATGCTCTTGCCATTCCACTGGATAATTATTGAACAATGCGACTGTCGAACGGGAAATCGGCACAGGCATCTGAATACCGTATGCACAGTATTCAAATCCCATATCCTTTGCCATTTTAGCAATTTCTTCAAATAATTCATTTTCCGATTGGATACTTAATAGCGCATTTAAATGATCTTCCTGCCATGTTTTCATGCCCTATTTTCCTTCCCCATGTTAAATCTGACAGTCGCCAATCTTGCCAAACTCAGATAAAACCTCTTTTGCGTATTATTACGCATATACCATTGCGAACATACCACTTGAAGCGATGTCCATTTGTTAAAACCGATCAACTTTATTTGAATTTACTTGAACACCATCTTACTCTCGCGACCCGCGCCAATACCGACGATATCAACGATATCGTCGGATGGATATATTCGCTTGTCTCTGGCAACACTTAGCAACTTGCCGTTTACCCACATCGCATCGGAAATTGATCTGGATTTCCTGGGCGAATTAAAAATGCAAACTGTCGCAGCGCATGCAGCCGGTTTTTCCGAATGGATAAGCGACACCACGCCAACGATCTCACTTGGCTGGGGATGGTTTGTCCATAACCGATCCCGGCGCCTGCTGCTTGCACCAGACGCCATACGCAGCAATGTAATGCTAATTGATATTCATGGCTACGATTTAGGTACGTCGACAACTTCTCACTTATTCCGCACTTGGTTAGCTGCCTACGACTGGCAAAATTCTGTGGCCAGCGCACTTGGCACATCCATGATATCAACCTGTCAACTTTAACAGTTACATAAATTTACCGATAGGAATGTAATCGTATCAAACAACAACCATTTGAGACAACATGATACAAACCATTTCGGGTAGTTCGAGCGACTTCTCCCTAGAGCTTGAAAACACTATCGCCCAATACAGGCACAAGATATTTATCGAACGCCTCGGCTGGCCTCTTCCCACTGAAAATGGCTTGGAGCGCGATCAGTTTGACAGACCGGACACCGTGTATGTCATCGCCCGCGATACGAAAGATGAGATTTGCGGATGTGCGAGGCTCTTGCCTACTACGCGTCCATATTTGCTAGGCGAAATCTTCCCCAATCTTCTTCCAGGACTGTCAATACCTTGCTCTGCCGATGTTTGGGAACTATCCCGATTCGCAGCGGCTTCCATCAACGACAATTCAGAAACGGCATTGAATACCGCAGCCAATACGCGCCGCTTGCTCGCAGCAGCGGTTGCGAGCGCAGCAAAGCATGGCGCGAAACGCTTGATAACAGTTTCTCCTTTAGGAGTGGAACGCCTACTCCATCGTATGGGGGTCCATGCTCATCGTGCCGGTCCTCCGATATTTGTCGATGGCAAACCAATTTTCGCCTGCTGGATTGAAATTGACGAACAAACAATCCATGCCCTTGAACTTACTACTGTTTGTCCGCCCCAAAAATCGCATTGACATTTGTAACACCAGATTGAGCAGTTACGATTACACGCATTGGCACCGTCACTGCTCATCTCGCCACGTCCAATACGCTTCTTATAATTTACCAGCCTTCTTCAAGCGATAAGTCAGTCCATCAACGATATCTTGATGCTCGAACTGTGCGGCGAAGTCGATCGCGGTCAGGCCCAAGTCGTTTTTCAGCGTCGCATCGGCGCCTTCATCAAGCAGCAATTTGACAGTCCAAATGTGGCCGCCACGCGCTGCCATCATGATCGGCGTGGTCTTGTTCGGCGACTCGGCATCAATGTAAGCGGACTTTTCCAGCAACAAAGCGACGATGTCGTTATTGCCGATGGCGGCCGCGTAATGCAGTGCAGTCCAGCCGGGCCGATTGACTTCGGCACGTTTAGCTAAAAGCCCATCTACTGCCGGCTTGTTTCCCTTGAATGCTGCAATCATCAGCGCATTATCGCCATTGCGCGCTTTCGCTTCGATATCCATGCCGTGAGCATTGAGAAGAACGTTAAAGACCTTCATCGAGCCTTCGCGCAACGCGAGTATCAGCCCCGTGTCGCCGCGTTCGGCTTCGATGATGTTGGGGTCGAGTCCCCGCTGCAAGAGCGACTTGATGAGGTTGGAATCATCAAATTTGACGCCCTTGAAAAAATCATCATAAGCGCCGGCCGATGCCAAGGGCGGCAGCAGAATGCCTGAGGCAACGAGCGACGATGCAAGAATCAACCGTCGGCGCCGTGCCATCACATCCGTATGTTTTTCAAGTTTCGAACTCATGATGTCAGTGTGCAATCTTGAACAAGTTAAAAAAGTTATTCGTCGTCTGTTGCGCAACCTGCTCCAACGGAAGGTCTTTCAGCTTGGCCAAAAATTCGGCGACATGCATGACCAACCCCGGCTCGTTCATCTTGCCGCGATGCGGCACCGGCGCCAGATACGGTGAATCGGTTTCGATCAGCATGGATTCAAGCGGTACCGCCAGCGCAACTGCTTGCAATTCTTTTGCGCTTTTGAAGGTGACGATGCCCGAAAATGAAATGTAAAAGCCCATCCCCATCGCAGCTTGTGCGACTTCCAGCGACTCGGTAAAGCAGTGCATCACGCCGCCAGCGCCGCCTGCATCGGTACCTGCGCCCTCTTCGCGCATGATCCGGATCGTATCTTCGGAGGCGGCGCGGGTATGGATAATCAAGGGTTTGCCGGTGGCCCGGGAGGCACGGATGTGGGTGCGAAAACGCTCGCGCTGCCATTCCAGGTCGCCCTGCAACCGGTAGTAGTCAAGGCCGGTTTCGCCGATTGCGACGATCCTGGCGTGCTGCGACAAGCGCACCAGTTCGTCCACGCTCGGTTCAGGCGTGTCTTCATAATCCGGGTGGACGCCGACCGATGCATAGACCTGTGGATATTTCTCCGCCAAGTCAAGTACCTGTGGAAAGTCGGGAAGATCAACCGAAACGCATAGTGCGTGCGTGACGCGGTTGTCGGCCATTTTGCCGAAAATTTCGGGTAGCCGTACGGCCAACTCGGGGAAATTGATGTGGCAATGAGAATCAATATACATGATGAATCGGAATCACAAGGTATGGGTTGCGCGTGAAGAGCTCACCGCAGCACCCAGTAATTCTTCAATGCGCTGCTTGACGCGCTTGCCGCTTTCATCGTCGGAAAAATGGACGCCTATGCCTTGTGCTTTGTTGTTGTTGGCGCCCGCTGGTGTAACCCACGCGATTTTTCCAGCAATCGGGTACTTGGTCGGATCATCAATCAGGGTCAAAATCAGATAAATTTCGTCACCGATTTTGTAGGCTTTATTGGTCGGGACGAAAATGCCACCATTCGTCAAAAAAGGCATATAGGCGGCATACAATGCGGCTTTTTCCTTGATCGGGAGCGATAGAACCGAAGGGCGCGCCACAGTCGCACTGCCGCTATTGGCCGCTGTCGTATTTACAGGAATATCCGCCATCGATGACCTTTCAGGAAAAAAGTGTCGAGTAATCCAGCAACATATCTTCAATGAAGAGCTTGGCTGACAATGGATGCTCGGCAATTGCGCGGCGCTCATTTGCGGCTTTGATTGCGCGCAACAGTTCAAGCGCGTCTACCCGTCCCGCCAACGCGGCAAGTTCTTTGTTGTATCGCGGATAATAACGGATTCTGCCGGAAAATTTGACAGAAAAAACGTCGTACAGCCAACGTTGCAGCCATGCGACCAGTTCCGCCACTGGCGTTTTCTGCAACCGGTCGGCTATTTTAAGTGCGCCTTCAACGCCCGGCTGCGCAAGCTGGCGCAGGAACTCATCCCTCACTTCGCTCATATCGGCCTGCGCCAATGCATGTGCCGCGAGCGGCGCGCCCCCCTGCTCGGCCAGCAAAACATCCGCATCCTTCACATCCTGTGTATTCAACCATGATAGCGCCTCATCATGCGAGGGCATCGTCATCGTAAACTTGCGGCAGCGCGACAAAATGGTTGGCAACAAGCGATCCAGACTGTTCGATACCAGTAAAAACATTGTCTGTGGCGGCGGCTCTTCCAGGGTTTTGAGAATGGCATTGGCAGAGGCGCCATTCAACGCTTCAGCCGGGTACAACACAATGACGCGCATGCCTTGGCGATGCGTGGAAATATTCATGAAATCGGACAGCGCACGGATCTGGTCAATCTTGATGTCTTTAGACGGCGACTTGGCCGACTTGGCTGCCTTTTTTCCATCGCTTGCGTCGCCCGCCTCATCGCCCTCACCACTCTCAGCCTCGTCTAACGCCTCGGGCCTGACCCGGCGAAAGTCAGGATGGCTGTACTGTCCAAACCAGCCGCATGAAGCGCATTGGCCACAGGCGTGCCCGTTGGGCGCAGATGCTTCGCACAACAATGACTGCGCAAAGCGTTCGGCAAAAGCAGTTTTTCCGATCCCTTCCGGTCCATGAAACAGAATCGCGTGCGGCAAGCGCGCACGCAATCGATGCAATTGCTGCCATGCGCCTTCTTGCCATGGATAAATCGGATTAATCATTTAAATCAATGTGTTGTAAGTTGTTTTTGATAAATTACATTAAAGTAGAAGCTTTTCATTTATATTCAAATGCTTGAAATGACTTTCTCAAGTAATCTCCGAACATCTTTCATCGGCTGCGTCGAGTCGATTACGCGAAAGCGTGCCGGAAACTGTGCCACCCGACGCAAATATTCCGCGCGTGTCGCAGCAAAGAAGTCGGCTTTTTCCAGTTCGAATTTATCCAGTGCCCTGGTCGCGTCCAGTCTCGCGCGTGCGACTTCCAGCGGCACATCAAACAACAAGGTCAGATCCGGCTGCAGATGCGGATGCACCCACTGCTCTAGCGCCGCCAGCTTCTGCAAATCCAGCCTCCGCCCACCGCCCTGATAGGCAAAAGTGGCATCGGTGAACCGATCCGAAATGACCCACTCGCCGCGCGCCAGTGCCGGCTCGATCACCTGCGCCAAATGCTCTCGCCTTGCCGCGAACATTAGCAAAGCCTCCGTTTCCAAGTGCATCTTTTCATGCAGGAGCAATTCACGCAGTTTTTCGCCCAAGGTCGTACCGCCTGGCTCACGGGTGGTAATGACGGTCTCTCCATGCGCGCGAAGCCAGTCGGCGACGAACGATATATGAGTCGATTTGCCGGCGCCGTCAATGCCTTCGAAGGTAATGAATTTGCCCATTGTCATACTAATATTTGTAGAGTCTTCATAAGAATGTGTCCGCGGCTCTCATCGCTGGTACTTGTTGACCGCCCGATTGTGAGCGTCGAGATTGCCGGAAAAGTGGCTAGTGCCGTCCCCGCGCGACACGAAATAGAGCGATTCGGTCCTGGCCGGATTGAGCGCTGCTTTCAGCGCTGCGGCGCCCGGCAATGCAATCGGCGTCGGCGGCAAACCTGCGCGAGTATAAGTGTTGTACGGCGTATCTGTCTGTAAATCACGCTTGCGAATCTGGCCTTTGTACTGCTCTCCCATACCGTAGATCACCGTTGGATCGGTTTGCAGCAGCATGCCGAGCTTTAATCGGTTCACAAACACGCCGGCAATCATGTCGCGCTCCGATTTTTGCCCGGTCTCCTTTTCAACGATCGATGCCATGATCAACGCTTCATAGGGCGTCTTGTAGGGCGCGCCGGAATCCCGCTTGCGCCAGCCGTCATTAAGCCGCCTCAGCAAAACCGCGTGCGCCTGCTTGTAGATTTGCAGATCGCTGGCCCCTTTGGCGAACAAATAAGTATCCGGGAAGAATAGGCCTTCCGGGTACTTGTACTCGGTCGTTATCCTCATCAGCACTTCGCTGTCCGTCATCTGCGCAGTGTCGTGCTTGAGTGCCGGATGCTCGGCAATCGCCTGGCGCATTTGCTTAAAAGTCCATCCTTCAATGATGGCCAGCGCTTCCTGCGCAAATTCGCCCCGAGCTAGTTGATCAAGCAACTTGAGCGGTGTCGTGGATGGTTTTAACTCATAATTCCCCGCTTTCAGCTTGGTGCTTTTCCCTGTCGCGCGCGCCAACAGCTCCAGCAGCAAGGGATTGACCGGAACGCCCGCATCCCCAATCTGTTGGGCAGTACTGCGCACGCTGCTGCCGGATTTGACCGAGAATTCAATCGGTTGCTGTTCCGGGCCGATGATCGATTGCTGCGCCCAGTATGCGGTTCCTCCGACAAGAATAATTGCCAGGACAACGAGAAAAAAAAGAATTTTTTTAATTAAATGCATGCTCAAGAACAATCCCAAAGTGAATTCCGACGCGTTTTTGTGAGGCCACTATAATCACCCCTAATGATACTAGTGGATCGTCCTTGTGAACTAAAAGGATAAGCAACGCAGGCTTTCATGGCTGCACAGGCGTGAAAGCCTGTGCTACCCAAACCTGCAAATTCAACTCGGTTGACTACTAATCAAATCGACAACCCCCTTGCCTTTAAGACTGACTTTATGACTACGTGGTTGCAATTTTTAACTCGGCACGGCGCGCACCTTTCTGATGAAAACCATTCGCAAGTGCAGAATTTTGGCACTGGCTTGGCCGACACGCCAACGACCGATTTCGTCGCTCCGCTTACCGATCTTGGCCTGATCGCCTTGACAGGAGAGGACGCCACGCATTTTCTGCACAATCAAATTACCAATGATGTGGAAAATTTGAACGCGAATGAAGCACGTCTGGCCGGATACTGTTCGCCCAAAGGACGTTTGCTAGCGACGTTTCTGGTATGGAAATCAGCTGGCGCCATCATGCTGCAACTGCCGCGCGAGATCCAGGCCTCCATACAAAAGCGCTTGCAAATGTTTGTGTTGCGAGCCAAAACCAAGCTGGCCGATGCCACCGAAAATCATGTGGCGCTTGGATTGGTGGGGCCTACGGCTGCAGCGACCCTGGCCAAATGGTTTCCGACCATGCCTGCCGCGCCTTATACGAAAGTCGAGTCCGAAGCCGGCACTCTCATTCGGATGGCGGATGCACCAGGCACACCGCGTTATCAATGGATTACGTCCCAAGCGGTAGCGGAAGATGCATGGCCTTACCTGGTTGAAAAGCTCTCGCCGGTCGGGCCGTCCGCTTGGCGCCTGACCGATATCCACGCCGGAATTCCGCAAATCAGGCAAGCCACGCAAGAGCAATTTGTGCCGCAAATGGTCAATTTTGAATTGATCGGCGGCGTTAATTTCAAGAAAGGCTGCTATCCCGGCCAGGAAATTGTCGCCCGCAGCCAGTATCTCGGCAAACTCAAGCGCAGGATGATGTATGCATCCATTGCCGCACAAGAAGTCAAACCCGGAATGGAAATTTTTTCCATTGCTGACCCGGAACAGCCTTGCGGCATGGTCGTCAATGCCGAGGCCAGTTCGCAAAACGAAACTGTGTGCTTGGTCGAGATCAAAATCGCGGCAGCAGAGGCGGGCTCAGTCCATCTCGGTTCGGCAAGTGGCACGGCTTTGCAATTCAAGCAATTGCCTTACCCTTTTTTGCCCGATCCTGCTTAGCCGGATGATTGAGAGTTGCCTTATCCTGGCGAACCGCCAGGATAAGGCAACTCAAATGGTTGGGGATCTCGAGTTTTGACAGGGGTAGAAAAAAGGTGAACATGGATCTGTACATCTATTACCGCGCTCGCTGCGAAGATGCGCAGGCATTGCAAGCGCGGGTAGCAGCCATCCACTCAGTTCTTTCGAAAGAGCACGGCGTAGCCGCGGCTTTGAAGTGCCGGTCGAAAGAAAAAGATGGGAGACAAACCTGGATGGAAGTTTACCCTGCGATACCGCAGGGCTTTGAAGCATCGTTGGCACATGCAGTTGCACAGGCAAAACTGGATGCATTAATCGATGGCGAACGCCACACAGAATATTTTTTGGACGTTTTCTCATGTGCTTGATCGTATTCGCATGGCAAGTGATCCCAGGCATGCCACTGATTGCCGTCGCCAACCGTGATGAATTCTACGAGCGCCCGGCGGCACCCGCCGCATGGTGGGAAGATCACCCGCATGTCTATGCCGGACGCGACTTGCAAGGTGGCGGCACGTGGTTAGGCATTACGCGCGATGGCCGCTTTGCTGCACTCACCAATATCCGCGCACCATCCGAATGGTGTCCCGACGCTCCCTCTCGCGGCGCGTTGGTCGCAAAATATTTGACCGGACAAGCCAGCGTTGAGGAATATGTCGGCGAACTCGCGGCACAAGATGATGTATTCAATGGTTTCAACCTGCTAGTCGGCGACAACGAAAAAGTTGTTTGGTTTTCCAACAGGGGCCAGAACGATGTGCGCAACGGCCAGCGGTTGCAGCCTGGCATCTACGGATTGTCGAATGGCTTGCTGGATGCCCCGTGGCCGAAGGTGGTCCGGGCCAAAGCGCAATTTGCCAGCCTGTTATGCCAAGGTGCACCGGAAGATGCATATTTTGAAATGCTGACTGACACCACGCGCGCATCGGATTGCCGTTTGCCGAAAACCGGTGTTGATCTGGAATTGGAACGGATGTTGTCGCCGGTGTGTATTGAGTCGCCGACGTATGGCACGCGTGTTTCTACCGTGGTGCAACTCTATCAGTCCAGCGTCGCAGTGCTTAAAGAACGTCCGGTCAAGTGAGAATGCATTCGACACTGTGCAAAATGTGAATCCCCGGTTGGTCTTGATGGGCGCAGTCATTATCCGGTTTTCAACTTCGCTTGCAGCATCTCGCGCACCTGCGGTGCAGCCTCGTACGGATCGCCCGGATTTTGTTGCAATACAATATCTTCCATCCGTTTTTGCACGCTACCCAATACGCCGGGATGCGTATAGATGTAAAACTTGCCGTCGCGGATGGCATCGAACGTCCATTCCGCCACCTGTGCTGCGGATACTTTGCCGGACGATACAGCTTTATCGAACATCGCCTGCGCCGCGCGCTGGCTAGCTGTGAGAGCTGCCGCTTGCACATCGTCCGGGCGATTGCGATGCGACTGGTTAATGTCGGTCGGGACAAAATACGGGCAGAGAACCGATGCGCCTATCGGCGCTTCCACCAGTTTCAAATCCTGATACAGGGTCTCTGATAACGATAGTACTGCGTGCTTGGAAACGTTATAAATACCCATGGCTGGCGCGTTCAGCAAACCCGCCACCGATGCCGTATTGACGATATGGCCTTCGTAGGCAGGTTCTTTTTTTGCACATTCCAGCATCAGCGGCGTAAAGATGCGTACGCCATGGATTACGCCCCACAAATTAACGCCCAACACCCACTCCCAGTCGGCTTGCGTGTTTTCCCACATCAGGCCGCCGCAGCCGACGCCCGCATTGTTGAATACCAGATGCATCGCACCGAATTTAGCCATGGTCGCGTCCGCCAGCGCCTGCACCTCTTCCGCCTTGCGCACATCGCAGCGCACGGTCAGCACCTGTACGCCCTGCACTTCCAATTCTGCCTTCGCTTTGTCGAGTCCTTCTTGCTGCACATCGGCCAGCACGAGTTTCATGCCGAGCTTCGCGCCGATATTGGCAAATTCGCGGCCAAATCCGCTTGCGCCGCCGGTGATGACCGCAACCCTGCTTTGGAAATTTTTCATGTTGTCTTCTGATTCAATATATGAATATTCAGTTTTCTTGATCTGAAAATCCAGTCGCGGGAAATGCGCCACGCTGTTCCGATGCGCAATCGCAATAGCCAAGCGGTCGGCCCATGCCGGCAATCTTGAATCAGGACCTGGCCATCATTCAATGCCGGAACATTGACGGTCTCCAGACGAAAATTGTCTGGCACGACTTCACCCTGCGGACGGGAAGCCAGCACGATTTGCTTGTAAGTTGTCATAGCTTTCTCTTTCAAACATTCGAGGATGTAATTGGTATCAGTCCTGCTCCATTTTATTGGCGACATCGAGGCGCTTAAGATACTTGAACGTCCCCATTGCCTTCGCGACCAGCTTGTCGCCGTCCCACACTTCGCCTTCGCAAAAACAGATAGTGGCCGAGCGGTAAACGGCCTTGCCTTTGGCGACGATGCGTCCTCCCGGCTTACCGCCGGGCTGCATGAAGCTGGTCTTCATTTCAACGGTGACGCCGCCACGCGCGTCCGGGTCAAGCGATCGTCCAGCCATCGACATCACGACATCCAGCAATGTCATCGTCACGCCACCATGCGTGACATGCCAACTGTTCATGTGCCGCGGCAAAAGATTCAGCGCGACCGTCGCTTCACCATTTTCCATTCCTAGAAACTCGACACCGAGATCGTGCAGGAATGGAATTTCGACTGGAAATGGCTGTGGTTTCAACGTATCCATGGCGACCATCAAACCAGATCGGCGGCAATCGCGCTGGTATCGATGCTGCGCTCCTTAAGATGTGCCACTGCTTCATCGAGGTCGGACTGCTTGCGGGACGATAAAACGGTTTTCTCACCCTGTTCGCCCAAGGCTTCGGCGATTTGCAAGCCCGGTCCGCAAGAACCGTCTGTGACAAGGGCTGTCTTGCCCGTGAGGTCGAATAATTGCTGCACGTTGCGCATGCGGTCTCCATTTTTGTAGAAGCAGATCATCCGGGCGGGATCAACGTCTCTTTATTGATTTAACTTGCGGATCAGTTGCGGATCGAATTCGACTGATGGCACAGTCGATGCCGATACTACGGTAGCTGCCATTTTTCTTGCTCCTGCTGGGAGTGCCTCAAAGTTGAAGTGCTATCCGGCGGAAATGCAGTGTACGGAGGCGAGTAGTCAGCCACTTTGATTTAAATCAAAAACACCTTGGATGGAAAGTGTAGGCAGGCGTTACCGTCAAACTTCATAGTCCATGCATTGTCGCGCCTCGCGCACCGCGCCTATGAACGGTTTGACGGCGGCATGTTGTGGATGCTCCTGATAGGCATCCAGCGCGGATCTGGATGCGAATTCCGAATACAGAACGACATCGTAGGTGGCTTCCAGACCCGGTTGCGCTATTACGGTCTCGAATTTCAAAATACCCGGCACCAACGCCGCACAACTATCGAGCAGCCCCTTCATTTGGATTGCGTTGGCGGCCTTGTCGGCGCCTTCCGCGTGGTCTTTCAATTTCCACATCACGATGTGTTTAATCATTATGTATTCCTCATGATTTTATGGCATCAAATGCAGCGAGAGAATCCAAGTACATTGCAAGCCCATCGGCCAGGCCAACATCTTTGAATTCCCTCACTGCGGGCACAAGAACGCCCGATTCAGTCGGCCAATAGTGTAATTAAAACCATGCATCCTGCATACCCAAGGCGTGATATTGATGCGCTCCAGCATCCAAAATTGATGCACTTTAGGCAATTTCCACTTTAATTGTTCGCACCACACATACATCTTCTGCTGTGTGTGTGAACGGATCTGCCATGCAGTTTTCTGACAGTTTTTTTGCACTGGGCCTTGCATGACAACCGCATCCGGCAAAATCAACAAATTCCGGGTTCTTGACGCTTTTACCTGTCCAAAAACGCCAAGATTTGATATTGTCGCCTTGCTTATTACACTCTGATTCTTTGCCGCCATGAAGACACTTTCCCGACTCGGTACGCCTCTCTCCCCATCCGCTACCAAGGTCATGCTGCTTGGCTCTGGCGAACTCGGCAAAGAAGTGATCATTTCGCTGCAACGCCTGGGCGTGGAGGTCATGGCAGTCGACCGCTATCCAAACGCACCGGGGCATCAGGTAGCGCACCGCGCCCATGTGATCAACATGACGGACGGAGCTGCACTGGCGGCATTGATTGAACAGGAAAAACCCGATCTCGTGGTGCCGGAAATCGAAGCGATTGCGACTGCGACGCTGGTTGAACTTGAAAAAGCGGGTAAAGCAACCGTGATCCCGACCGCGCGTGCAGCGTGGTTGACCATGAACCGCGAAGGCATCCGGCGGCTGGCGGCGGAAGAACTCGGCTTGCCGACCTCCCCTTACCGTTTTGCCGATAATCTGGACGAATTGAAGGCCGCATGCACCCAGATCGGTTTTCCATGCGTGATTAAACCCGTCATGTCATCGTCCGGCAAAGGCCAATCCAAAATCGACGGAACGAACGAGGTCGAATCGGCTTGGAATTATGCTGCCGCAGGTGGGCGAGTCGATGCCGGTCGCGTCATCGTCGAGGGCTTCATTGATTTCGAATATGAAATTACGCAACTGACGGTGCGCGCACTTGATCAAAATGGTGCGGTCGCGACACATTTCTGCGAGCCGATCGGCCATGTTCAGGTAAAAGGCGATTATGTCGAATCATGGCAACCGCATCCGATGCATCCTGCGGCCTTGGCGCGCGCGCGCGAAATCGCAAAGAAAATAACGGATAACCTGGGCGGGCTCGGCCTATTTGGTGTTGAACTGTTTGTCAAAGATGACATGGTATGGTTTTCCGAAGTGAGCCCGCGCCCGCACGATACCGGCATGGTCACCATGGCCAGCCAGATACAAAGCGAATTCGAACTACACGCGAAGGCAATCCTTGGTTTGCCCGTGAATGTCGCGCTGCGAATACCGGGTGCCTCTGCCGTGATCTACGGCCAACACGAGGCAAAGGCGATTGCATTCGAAGGCGTCGCCGACGCGTTGTCAGCACCAGGGGTGGACATCCGCCTGTTTGGCAAACCGGAATCGTTTGCACGACGCCGCATGGGCGTGGCACTGGCAACCGACAAAGACGCCGAAACTGCCCGTATCAAAGCCAAGGAAGCTGCCGCTAAAGTAAAACCTGTCATCCCCTGATGAAAATTCCATTTCTCAGCAATAGAGAAATCATTACCGCGAGTGAAATTTTTCGCGTCGCATCATTATTTTTGTATACGACATTGCTGTTGCATGTGGCTCTATCCGCCCATGCGCGGCATTTGCTGTTATCCGGCGCAAGCATCGCCGCAGTCAGCCTCCTCACCGCGCTGCTCTTCATTGCGACAGCACGGTATCTATGGCCCGGCGCTGTCGCCTTCGGTCAGAAGGGACATGTCGCTGAATTATTCACCGCTGTCGCCGTCCTCATTTTGCTGACATCGGAAGGACCAAGGCAGGCACTTTCATTACCTTGGTTAATCGGTGTCGCCGGCGTTTTCCCGCTGGTCATTGAGGGCGGTGTCGCTATAGCGGCAATTGTCGCCATCGCGCTGGCCAGTGCCGGCCTGAATATCTACTTTGGTGTGCGATTGGTCGATTGGTTGCCACAGGCATTCGCAACGCCCTTCGTGGGCTTGCTGGCACTAATGTTATCAAGAGCGTTGCGCCTGAACCTGTCGGCCATCGCTCAAGCGCGCAAGAATGATCGCCGCTTCGAGGCGATTGCGCGCGCAACCCGGCATGTGTTTCTGATTGCAACGCAAAAGTACAAGATCAAATACGTCAATCCGGCGATACAGGATATTCTTGGCTACACGCCGGAAGAAATCGAACGCAATGCGCCTGAAACCGTTGTCCATCCCGACGACATAAAAGAGCATCAGGAGAAATTGCGCTTCCTGCGCGACACGCCGAAAAGCAGCATCTTCTCTCGTCATCGTACCCGGCACAAAAACGGCCAATGGGTGTGGCTGGAAACCAGCGGCTTCAATATGCTGCATGAACCGGCCATCAATGGACTGGTATTCAGCATCGAAGATATCTCAGCCCGCAAGGATGCCGAATTGAGACTGGAACAAGAACATGCGCTGCTGCGCGCGGTTCTCGACTTGAACCCATCGATGATTTATGCCAAGGATACCGAAGGCCGCTTCACCATCAGCAACCGCAGCTTCCAGCGCCAGTTCGGCTATTCGTCGGAAGAAGATATGCGCGGACGAACCGCCTATGAAGTCTTTCCGACGCAGGCGGCGGAAGGCCAGGAGCTTGGCGCGTATGAAATGGCAGACAAACTGCACCTGCAGGATTTGCATGTGATGGAAAGCGGCTTGCCGCTTGAGGATCTGGAAATCCAGGGATTGCGGGAGAGCGATACACACCGTTGGTACCGCACCAATAAATATCCGCTGCGTGACGTGCGGGGTGAAATCGTCGGCCTGCTAGGCATCACGCGCGACATCACTGATCGTAAAGAATACGAGATGCGGCTTGAATATCAGGCCTTGCACGACCCCCTGACGGGACTGCCGAACAGGCGCTTTTTGCTCAATACGATCACCGCTGAAATCACCAAATCGCTCGACAAGCATGCGAAATTGGCGATGCTGTTCTGCGACCTGGATTTTTTCAAAAGCGTCAACGATACGCACGGCCACGATTTCGGCGATCAATGTTTGATGGAACTTACCCGCCGCATTTTGGCGGCACTTCCGGCTCAGGATTTCGTCGCCCGTTTCGGCGGTAATGAATTCGTGATTCTCGCCAAAGGCAGCCTGCGTGAAGCCAAGGCCAAGGCGGAAACGATATTGCAGGAGGTATCGCACCCCTTGGTAGTGGATGAAACAGTCGTCAAAATTCACACCAGTATCGGCATCGCACTGTTAAACGACAATCATCAAAACCCCTCCGATCTGATTCGGGATGCCGACGCCGCCATGTATCAAGCGAAGGAACGTGGACGCAATCGTGCGGAAATTTTCAATGCATCGCTGCAAAACAATACGACCAAGCGCGCGCAGATGGATGTCGCGCTGCGGTTTGCGCTGGAGCGCGATGAACTGGCATTGGTGTACCAGCCCAAGATATCGATACTGGATGGCTCCGTCAAAGGATTCGAATTGCTGTTGCGCTGGAATAGCCCTGAGTACGGGCACATTTCCCCGACCGACTTCATACCCATTGCGGAAGCGTCAGGATTGGTAGTGCCGATCGGCATATGGGCGCTGGAAGAAGCGTGCAAACAACTGCGTACATGGCAATCCAAATATCCGGAACTCGATACCATTACCGTCGCGGTCAATGTATCGATGCGTCAGTTGTTGCAAGCGTCATTCCTGCCGGAGGTCATTGCCATCCTGAAGAGTACGCGCGTGCTGGCGCATACGGTCGAGCTTGAATTGACGGAAACCTCGGTCATGGCCAATCCGTTGCAGACCATCAAGACCCTGACCGCACTGAAAAAACTCGGCCTGCGATTGGCGCTGGACGACTTCGGCACCGGTTATTCTTCTCTCGCTTACCTGCAAAAACTGCCAATCGATGTACTGAAAATCGACAAGGCCTTCGTACATGGATTGGGCAACGATTCGGGCGATGCAGAAATCGTCCGCTTGATTCTGGCGCTGGCACAAACGCTAAACCTGGAAACCGTTGCCGAGGGCGTCGAGACACCTGAGCACATCGCCGAACTCAAAAAAATGGGATGTTACCTGGCGCAAGGCTATGTATTCTCCGCCCCGATTTCTGCCGACGAAGCAGACGAACTGCTACGCTCGGCACGGCGTTTTTCCTTGCCTTGATCCTGAAAGCTCAATAGGTTGATCAACTGCGGCCATCGCAAAAAAATTATTACGGACTCAGCGTCAAGGTACCCAGTTTATTCACCTCGACTGATTCGCGTTTCATTTTCATCGGCAGGTACGTGGCCTCTGCCCAGCGCTCGGTATAGTTGCGATATAGCGGAGAAAAGACAATGCCCGACTGACCGCTGGAATGCATGAAACGTGAATTTTCCAGATCGGACAAGTCATACAGCGCCCGCAAGCTGGCCGCGTGGCGATTGGCGAATGGCTCGCTCTCGTCGCGCAGGTTATGACGGCCGGCATTGACGGTAAAGGTATCGCCCGGTGTCGGTACGCGAATATCGAATAGTTTCGCCAACAGCTCGACCTTGCCGAAGGGCCGATGTTCGGCGCGGGCGACATGTGCCCTGCCCCACTGCCATTGCGACATATCGGCGCCATAGCGTTTTTCCAGATCGGCAAGCGCCGACTCCAGCGAATTCGACAAGACATCATTGCAATTTTGCGGCTTGGCTGACGCAGGCTTGCTGGTATCGATGCACCACCGTCCCTGTCCATTGGTATTGCGCAGGACATTGACCATCGACTGGTGCACATTCCGCTGCTCCCAATAGTCTTTCAAGAGGTCCGCGCCAAGTTCATCGGAAAAAATCTGACGCGATGCTTCACGCAGCCATGCATTGAAAATCAGCGGCTCGACGCGATTGGCCTCCATCTCGCCATTCCATTTGGACAGCGCATCCAGCGCGCTCTTCGCGCGGCCGGATAATGGCGCGGTCTTGCGCAGTATCGGTAACAATTCTTGCGCGGCAAGCGATATCGTATCTTTCTGGATATCGGCAAAACTGCGCATGCTGTGCTTTTGTCTGGCATCCATCAACGCCGTGATGCGGTTGGCGCGAAATGGCAGCGCCCATTCACTGGTCAGGAAATACGGATAATCGTCGCCCACGATTTTCTGGTTTGCGGTAATCACGCGCTGCGATGCAGGATTGAACTGCCTCGGCAATTGCTCGAACGGAATGAAACCATCCCAGTCATAGCGCGCATCCCAGCCCGGCGCAGGCGCCAGCCCTTTGAGATCATTGTCCGGCTTGCGAATCGGCACCCGTCCCGGCGCGATAAATCCGATATTGCCATCAATGTCGGCAAAAACGATATTCTGCTGGGGCGATCCAAAATCCTTTACGGCATCCAGGAACTCTTCCCAGCTTTTGGCGCGGTTAAGCTTGATGCCGGCCTGCACCGTTACATCGTCCGGCCGCAAGGCGGTCCAGGCAAATGCAATCACATATTTTTTTGCGTCGATCGGCGCTTTCGCCATGATCGGCAACGCTCCCGTTATCACCGGACCATGCCTGCTTTCACGTACTTCCAGGCTGACATCCGGCTGGCCTTTGATCTTGATGATTTCGTTACGTGTCTTGAAATCAGCCCAGCCGTCCGGCGTCTGGTATTGCCGGGCATTGGCCGGATTGATGCGCTCAATATACAAATCCTGTACATCCGGCGCCGTGTTGGTGAAGCCCCATGCAATACGGTCGGTACGTCCTAGAACGACAGTAGGTATGCCCGGCAGCGTTGCGCCGATCACGTTCAATCCAGGCGCCGACAAATAGGCAAAATACCAGAGCGCGGGCGCCGACAAACCGAGGTGAGGATCGTTGGCGAGCAGCGGCTTGCCCGTTTCGGATCGAGCACCGGACACGACCCAGTTATTTGATCCCATGCCATCGATCAATGACGGTGGCGCAATCTTGCCAACGGCGGCGAGCTGCTGCGTAGTGCCTGCCAATTCCCGATAAAGGGCGGTGTAATCCTGCGTCTTGAGCGATGCATCGCCGGGATAAGGCGCGAGGAATTCGTTGATTTGATCGAGCGACAAGCGTTGCGACAAGCGCATGCGCAACAATTCCTGCGACCAGTTGCTGCCCAGATCCCATGCCATCATGGTTTGCCAGCCGATGGAATCGACCGGCTGCCAAGGCGCAGGCGACGGCGCGCCCGTCAGCAAAAATTCCGGTGGCAAGGGTTTGGTCCGGTTCGCCAAATAGGCATTCACGCCTTTGGCATACACATCAAGAGCGGCGCGCGTCTCAGGCGACAGCTTGGTCAAAATTGCTTCCGCATTGCGCCGTACGCCCAGCGACCGCAAGAACCGGTCGGCATCCAGCGCGTTCGGACCAAGAATCTCCGCCATGCGGCCAGCTGGAATCCGGCGATTGAGCTCCATCTGCCACAGCCGATCCTGCGCATGCACGAAACCGAGCGCGAAGTAAGCGTCGCCGGTCGATTTGGCGTAGATATGCGGCACGCCTTCTGCGTCCCGCACGATATCGACCGATGCTGTCAAACCGTTCAGTTTGATACTGCCATCAATTTGCGGCTGGCTCGCGCTGCGGTACCACAGTAGTAAAATGATTAATCCCAGCACGGCCGCAAGCAGTGCCCAGGCAATTCTTTTCAATATTTTGACCATACAATTCCTGGCACCCAAAGAAAAACGCGCCTGCAGGAGGTTATCACAGGCGAATTCCGTTTAATTTGCACTGCGGCAAAAAGATAAATCGAATATAGTCATGGCACCGTATCCCAACGATAACTCTTTCATGAAATTTGACGTCGCCATTATCGGTAGCGGACTGGCTGGCTTGTCGGTCGCGCTCCACCTTGCTGAAACGCACAAAGTCGCGATCATTTCAAAACGCGCACTACTCGACGGTGCCAGCAATTGGGCCCAAGGCGGTATCGCCGCGGTGCTTGATTCGGGCGACAGCCATGAGCAGCACATCTCCGATACGCTGATCGCCGGCGCTAACCTGTGCGACGACAGCGCGACACGGTTTATCGTAGAGCATGGACGAGAAGCCATCGAATGGCTGATTGCGCAAGGCGTACCGTTTACACCAGACACATCCGCAGAGTTGGGGTTCCATCTGACCCGCGAAGGCGGCCATAGCCAGCGCCGCATCATTCATGCCGCCGACGCGACAGGACATGCGGTGCAGGTGACATTGGAGCAGAAAGTCCGCTCCCACCCGAATATCACGCTGCTGGAGCAGCATTGCGCCATCGATGTGATCACCTCCGACAAATTGGGCGCCCACACGGCCCCGCCGCGCTGCCTTGGTCTGTACGCGCAAGACGTCACGACCGGTAAGGTACTGACAATCTCTGCCGACCATACCGTATTGGCAACCGGCGGCGCAGGAAAAGTCTACCTTTACACGAGCAATCCGGATACCGCAACCGGCGACGGCATCGCGATGGCATGGCGTGCCGGATGCCGGGTTGCGAACATGGAGTTCATCCAGTTCCATCCGACCTGTCTGTATCACCCTTACGCAAAATCGTTCCTGATTACCGAAGCGGTGCGCGGCGAAGGCGGCCTGCTGAAATTACCGGTCGAAGCCGGTGCTGCGGCAGGCACACGCTTCATGCCTCTGTATGACGAACGCGCAGAACTCGCGCCACGCGACGTGGTGGCACGCGCAATTGACGCCGAAATGAAAAAGCGCGGCCTGGATTACGTCGATCTTGACATCAGCCACCAGTCGCCGGAATTCCTGAAGGAGCATTTCCCGACCATCCATGCACGCTGCCTCGAACTTGGTATCGATATTACAAAACAGCCGATCCCGGTCGTGCCTGCCGCACATTACACCTGCGGCGGCATTGTGACCGACCTCGCTGGCCGCACCGACTTGCCGGGACTGTATGCGGTAGGAGAAGCGTCTTACACCGGCTTGCATGGAGCGAATCGCTTGGCCAGCAATTCGCTGCTGGAATGTCTCGTATTGGGCCGTGCCACCGCGCAGCACATCGAACAGCAGCCCAAACAGAAAACCACACCACTGCCGGCTTGGGACGAGAGCCGCGTGACCGATGCCGATGAGGAAGTCATTATCGCCAACAACTGGGATGAATTGCGCCGATTCATGTGGAACTATGTCGGCATCGTCCGCACCACCAAGCGTCTGGAACGCGCGCAGCACCGGATTCGACTGCTGAAGGAAGAGATCGATGAGTATTACGCGCATTTCCGCATTACCCGTGATTTGTTGGAATTGCGCAATCTGGTGGAAGTGGCGTCGCTGATCGTCAATAGTGCGTTGTCACGACGCGAAAGTCGCGGCCTGCACTACAGCCGCGATTATCCGGACACACTGCCGAAGGCGCTGCCGAGCGTGTTATCGCCGACGCGGCGTTGATATTCTATTGAGGCAGGATGTTCCAAACATGCGGCGCATCACGATGCGCCCTACCCGACAATCCGTAACGAATAATCGGTCGCCTGCACATCCTTCGTCAGGCTGCCGATCGAAATCCGATCCACGCCGGTCTCCGCAATCGCGCGTACCGTGCTCATGTTCACGCCGCCGGACGCTTCCAGCAGCGCCCTGCCACCGGCCAGCGCTACCGCCTCGCGCATCATCGCAAGCGTGAAATTATCGAGCAGCACCGAGGTCGCGCCGGCGGTCAATGCTTCTTCGAGCTCGTCCAGCGTTTCTACTTCGATCTGTATCGTCACGCCGGCATTCAGTGCCAGCGCCGCCTTCATCGCGGCCTTGATGCCGCCGGCCGCCGCGATGTGGTTTTCCTTGATCAGGATGCCATCGTAGAGCGCCAGCCGCTGGTTCATGCCGCCGCCGACGCGGACGGCATACTTTTGCGCCAGGCGCATGCCCGGCAGCGTTTTGCGCGTATCGAGAATTGCCGCACGCGTGCCTTTGACGACATCGACATATTGACGCGTGGCAGTCGCAACGCCGGACAGCAATTGCAAAAAATTGAGAGCGCCGCGTTCGGCCGTCAGCAACGCACGCGCAGGTCCTTCGATCACACATACCTCGCTGTCGGGACGCATCATCGCGCCTTCTGCATAGCACCATTCGATGCGGATGCGTGCATCGACGCGCTTCATCCCCCCCTCAAACCAAGGCGCACCGCATAACACCGCAGCCTCGCGTACGATCACGCGCGCTTTGACCGTTTCATTTTCCGGCACCAGCTTGCCGGTAACGTCGCCGGAGCCGATATCCTCTTCCAGCGCGACATTCAGATTCGCTTCAAACGCGGCAACCAATGCCGGATCGAACGGCGCAAATGGATTCTTCAAGGTACTCATGCCGGGCCGATTCCTGAAAACAGTTGTTGTTCCTGCGCCAGATCTGCCGATGGGCGGACATTGGCTTTTTTCTGTGCGGCGAAAGTCAGCATGCGATCAATGCAGACGTGGGCTTTGCGCCTCGTTTCGGGGTCGACTTGAATTTCGTTGCTACCGGATTCCAGCACATCGGCAAGATTCTGCAAGCCATTCATCGCCATCCACGGACAATGCGCGCAACTCTTGCAGGTGGCGCTATTGCCGGCCGTCGGCGCATCGATGAAACGCTTTCCGGGCGCCGCCATTTTCATCTTGTGCAGGATGCCGTTGTCGGTGGCGACAATGAACTCTTCCGCATCAAGCGATTGCGCGGCGGCGATCAACTGTGACGTCGAACCAACCACATCGGCCAGCGCGACCACCGCTTCCGGCGATTCGGGGTGCACCAGCACCTTCGCATGCGGGTGTTCGCGTTTTAACAATTCGAGTTCGATAGCTTTGAACTCATCATGCACCAGGCACGAGCCTTGCCACAGCAACATGTCGGCGCCGGTTTTTTTCTGAATGTAGCTGCCCAAATGCTTGTCCGGCGCCCACAGGATTTTTTTCCCTTGCGCATGCAGGTGCGCAACGATGTCCAGACCGATCGATGAGGTCACCATCCAATCGGCGCGCGCTTTCACGGCCGCACTGGTATTGGCATACACCACCACGGTGCGGTCCGGATACGCATCGCAAAATGCGGCAAATTCGTCTGCTGGGCAACCTAAATCGAGCGAACAGGTCGCGTCCAGGTCGGGCATCAGGATGCGCTTTTCCGGGCTCAATATCTTCGCTGTCTCGCCCATGAATTTGACACCGGCAACGACCAGCGTTTTGGCTGGATGGTCGCGGCCGAAGCGTGCCATTTCCAGAGAGTCTGATACGCAGCCGCCGGTTTCTTCCGCCAAGTCCTGCAAGTCGGCATCGACATAATAGTGCGCAACCAGTACTGCCTGCTTTTCCGTCAACAGACGTTTTATACGCTCTTTGAGAACGGCCTTTTCAGATGGTGACGGCGCAACGGGTACGCGCGCCCAGGCATTGGCGGTACAACTGACGCCTGTGTTCATTTTCGGGCGCTCAAATTCGACGGTTTTAATGGGTTGAATCTGCATAATCAGAGGAAGCAATTTCCGAATAAGTGGTGACTAAAACATCAATTTCAATTTGTGGATTGCAATTGAAAAAAGCGCGACTCAGGATAATCGGCCCGATCGCGCTTTTTACCTTACATTACCGTGTTACTCGATACCTTGGCTGCTCAAATAGTCTTCATATCCACCGTGGAAGTCGACGATTTCCCCATCTTTCACTTCGAGAATCCGGGTTGCCAGCGACGATACGAATTCACGATCGTGCGACACAAAAATCAGCGTGCCCGCATACTTTTCGAGGGCGATATTGAGCGATTCGATCGATTCCATATCCATGTGATTGGTCGGCTCATCCATCAGCATCACATTGTGGCGGCCCAGCATCAGCTTGCCATACATCATGCGGCCTTTTTCGCCGCCGGACAACACCTTCACCGATTTTTTCACATCGTCGCCGCCGAACAACAGACGCCCGAGAATCGAGCGCACCGCCTGGTCATCATCGCCTTCCTTGGTCCACTGCCCGATCCAGTCGGTCAGGTTCTTGTCGCTCGCAAAATCTTCGGTCGGATCCTGCGGCATGTAGCCGATGTTGGCATGCTCCGCCCATTTCGATGTGCCGCTGTCCGGATGCAAACCGCACACATCACCGCCCATGCAGCGCAACAATGTCGTCTTGCCGGCGCCGTTGGCACCGATGATCGCGATTCTTTCGCCGGCTTCCACCATCAGGTTGAAGTTCTTGAAGAGAGTGCGATCATAGGCTTTCGACAATCCCTGAACTTCCACGGCCTGCCGATGCAATTTTTTCTCGCCCTCGAATCGGACAAACGGATTCTGGCGGCTCGATGGCTTGATGTCTTCAACCTTGATCTTGTCGATCTGTTTCGCACGCGAAGTTGCCTGACGCGCCTTGGATTTGTTGGCCGAGAAGCGGCGCACGAAATCCTGCAATTCGGCGACACGGTCTTTGGCTTTCGCATTGGCTGCGACCTGTTGCGCACGCGCCTGTGACGACGCGAGCATGTAGTCGTCGTAGTTGCCTGGATAAACCTTCAGCGTGCCGTAGTCCATGTCGGCCATGTGCGTGCACACCTGGTTCAGGAAGTGGCGATCATGCGAAATGATGATCATCGTCGAATTGCGCTCATTGAGCACATCTTCCAGCCAGCGAATCGTGTTGATGTCGAGGTTGTTGGTCGGCTCGTCGAGCAGCAGGATGTCGGGATTCGAAAACAGCGCCTGCGCCAGCAATACGCGCAGCTTCCAGCCAGGCGCGACATTGCTCATCGGCCCTTGGTGCTGCTCGATTGCTACACCGACGCCCAGCAGCAATTCGCCGGCGCGCGCTTCGGCGGTGTAGCCGTCATACTCAGCGAACTTGGCTTCAAGATCTGCCGCCTTCATGTAATCCTCGTCAGTCGCCTCCGGATTGGCATAAATCGCGTCACGTTCCGCCATCGCAGCCCACATCTCGGTATGCCCCATCATCACGACGTCCAGCACCCGCATCTCTTCAAATGCGAACTGGTCCTGGCGCAACTTGCCCAGACGCTCATTCGGGTCGAGCATCACGTTGCCGGCGCTCGGTGCGAGATCGCCGCCCAGGATTTTCATGAAGGTGGATTTGCCGCAGCCGTTGGCGCCGATCAGGCCATAACGGTTGCCGTCGCCGAATTTGACGGAAATATTTTCAAACAGCGGCTTTGGGCCAAACTGCATTGTAATGTTAGCGGTAGAAAGCACTGAAAAAGCCTTTACAGTCATGTAATTGAATAACCCGGCATTTTACCATTGCGTGATTGCAGCAATCACGGCGGCTCGAGTACCGACAGGCGTACTTTCATGAACAGCTCGGCCGCGACTTTCAATGCGGTCGGGTCGATGCCCGGTCGATAAAGCTGGCTGCCGATGCCAAATCCGCTTGCGCCGGCATCGATATAGGCGGCAATATTATTGGGATTGATGCTCCCGACGGGAAGGAGCTGTGTCTTTTCCGGCAAAACCGAACGTAAGGCGCTGACAACCGCAGGCAGAATCATTTCTGCTGGAAATAGCTTCAGGCCATGGGCTCCGGCAGCAAGCGCGCGAAATGCCTCCGTCGGCGTACTGACACCCGGCAACGCCATCAAACCGATATCGACAGCATGACGGATCACGTCCGGTTCACAATTGGGCGATACCATGAATTGCGCGCCGGCGCCTTTTATTGCATCGACATCTTTAACGGTCAACACGGTCCCGCCGCCTATTAATGCATCCGGCGGGGCAATTTCCGTTAACGCGTTAATCGCCTGCAGCGCGCCCGATCGGTTCAGCGGCACTTCCAGCAAACGGAATCCGGCTTCAAACAGAATAGAACCGACCGTTGGCGCCTCTTCTGGCGCAAGGCCACGCAGGATGGCAACCATCGGGCATGGATAATTGTCGAGCGAGATCATGTTCACTTCTCCATCAATGCCGGTCGGCCGGCCAGCGCCTGCAGCGCGGCAACATAAACCGCATCGGGTTGCCATATTCTGGACGACATACCGAAAAAGCCGAGCGCATCGGCATAGCGTTTTGCAAGCGAAGTCGAGCCAATGATCTGGACCGCCTCGCGTACCTGGCTCATCCTTTGCCGCATGTCCGCCATTTCGGCGCCGACCAACAGTCCGGACAAATAGGGTGCTGCATGTTCTGCCGGCATCGCATCGGTAACAACCAAAGCGCGGCAGCCAAAAGCAGCATGCGTAAACCCGCTGTGTTGCGCTGCTTTCAAACCGGCCTCGAATGCTGCGGAGACCTCTTGTTCATCTTTCATCAGGGCAGCAAGCGTACCCTGCGCACGCAGAAGCGAAAACAATTCACCGGTCATGAAAGTCACGATCTCGGTGATGCCACCATTGTCAATACGCACCCATTTGCAATGGGTACCTGGAAGCAGATACCAGCCGTCCGGCGCACCTAATACCCTGGCGCCAAAGATTTGAGTTTCTTCGCCGCGCATCACATCCGGTATGCCGAACGCATCAGCAGAACAATATCCTGGCACGATACGACAGCGTACATTTGGCAGCGCCGTATCGATTTGCAGCATTGCCTGCGACAAACGGGAGATGCGCTGCGCTGTAGAAATATACGGTGCCTCTTGCCAGCCATTGCGACTACCAACCATCCCCGACATCACGATATCGGCTTGGGTTACGTCCAACTCTTTCAGCAATTCATTAAGAGACGCCTCGAAATTTCCGTTGACTGCAAGAATGCCGAATTCATCATTGTGCTGCCGCACCAGTTTGCCTTCTCCATTCAAAACATAGGCACGCCGATTGCTTGTGCCCCAATCGATACCCACCACTGTCGCTTGCGGCATATTCACAATATGCAGTCCCCAAAAATATTACAGACAAACCCGCGCTGCCACCGTTCCCGATGTCGCAAATCTGCTCATGCCCAACCGCCATCGACGATGAATTCCTGCGCAGTACACATCGCACTATCGTCGGACGCAAGAAACATCACCATACGCGCCACATGCCAAGGCTGCAGCCGCCTTGGCAGACACTGCTTCTCCTCGATTTCCTGCTCACCCGCCGGATCGAGCCAAAGCTTCATCTGGCGCTCGGTCATCACCCAACCCGGCGTGACCGTATTCACCCTGATGTTATAAGGCCCCAGATCCCGTGCGAGTCCTCGCGTCAAGCCGCTGACCGCTGCCTTGGTGGTGGTATAGACGGCATAATTGCCATTCGCAATATGCCAACTGATGGAACCCAGATTGATAATCGAACCGCCGCCGTTTTTTTTCATCCCGGCAATGACGGCCTGACAGGTAAAGAACATGGGACGCTGATTGATCGCGATACGATCGTCCCAGTATTCCAGCGTCACGTCTTCCGGATTGTGGCGGTCGTCGTTGCCGGCATTGTTAACCAGAACGTCAAACTCGCCAATCTGCTGCGCCAATGCGCGCATATCCGCTTGCAAAGCCGGGATATCTCGAACGTCGCAGTGTCGAAAAATCGGTTTCTCGTACCCCGCTTTCGCCAAGCGTTCGCACAAGTCCAGACCCGCCTCGGCTGCAATATCCACAAAAGCGACCTTCGCGCCCTGCGCGGCGAATTCCGTGACGATGCTCTCCCCAATACCAGATGCGCCACCGGTTACAAATACCCGTTTGTCCTTGAGGCTGTGATAGCTTGCCAAACTGTTTTCGGAAGGCATGATTTTCTCCTGAACTTTCGCAGTAACAGCCACTCTCAATATCAATGTTGGATTGGACCGGCGATCCGTCAATTCATTCTCGGCTAAGCATGCACAGTAAAAAATCCCTACGCCGCAGCCAGGCGTGGTTCGGCAAGCAGGACCGTGACGGCTTCGTGCATCGAAGCTGGACAAAAAAATCCGGCTATCCGGACGATGCATTCGATGGCCGCCCTGTCATCGGCATTTGCAACACTTGGTCTGAACTTACACCTTGCAACGATCACTTCCGCGACTTGGCAGAATTCGTCAAGCGCGGTGTTCTTGAAGCAGGCGGATTCCCGCTTGAATTTCCCGTAATGTCGCTCGGCGAAACACAATTGCGCCCCACCGCGATGTTGTTTCGCAACCTGGCCAGCATGGATGTCGAGGAATCCATCAGAGGCAATCCAATCGATGGCGTGGTATTGCTGATGGGCTGCGACAAAACTACGCCTGCGTTGCTGATGGGTGCGGCAAGCTGCGGTTTGCCAACGATCGGTTTGTCGGGCGGCCCGATGTTGAACGGCAAATTTCGCGGCAAGGATATCGGTTCCGGTACCGGCGTTTGGCAGATGTCGGAAATGGTCAGAGCAGGACAAATGTCGCAGAAAGAATTTACCGAAGCGGAATCCTGCATGAATCGCTCCAAGGGCCATTGCATGACAATGGGTACCGCATCCACCATGGCAAGCATGGTCGAAGCGTTGGGCATGTCATTACCGGAAAATGCAGCGATCCCCGCACCCGATACCCGCCGCAACCGGCTGGCGCAATTGACAGGGCGCCGCATTGTACAGATGGTCGAAGAAGATTTAGACATGGCAAAAATACTCACGCGCGATGCATTCGAAAATGCGATCCGCGTGAATGCTGCAATAGGCGGTTCGACCAACGCTGTCGTGCATTTGTTGGCAATTGCCGGCCGCATCGGGATTGAACTCAATCTGGACGACTTCGATCGCCTCGGCAGCAATCTGCCATGCTTGGTCGATCTGCAACCATCCGGTCAGTACCTGATGGAAGATTTTTATTATGCCGGCGGACTCCCAGCGGTGATGCGTGAGATACAAGACATGCTGCATGGCGACGCATTAACGGTTAACGGCAAGACCATTACGGAAAATATCAAGGACGCCCCTTGCTACAACCGCGAGGTGATCCGGCCGCTTGCAGAGCCATTCAAGACGCATGCTGGCATTGCCATCCTCAGAGGCAATCTCGCGCCGAACGGCGCCGTGATCAAACCCTCGGCCGCATCTGCGCACTTGCTCAAGCATCGCGGTCGCGCACTCGTATTTGAAACCATAGAAGACCTGCATGCCCGCATCGACGATCCGGAACTCGACGTTGACGAAAACTGCGTGATGGTGCTGAAAAACTGCGGACCGCGCGGCTATCCCGGCATGGCCGAAGTCGGCAATATGCCACTGCCGCGCAAAGTGTTGCAAAAGGGTTTTGTCGACATGGTGCGCATATCCGATGCTAGGATGAGCGGTACTGCGTATGGCACCGTTGTGTTGCATGTGTCGCCCGAGGCCGCGCTGGGTGGGCCGCTGGCGCTCGTGCGCGATGGTGACATGATTGAATTGAATGTGGCCGATCGATGGTTGCATCTGGATGTCAGCGACGAGGAGTTGGCGCGCCGCAAGGCGGAATGGGTGGCGCCGCAGCCGCCATCGCGCGGCTATGCGCGGTTGTATGTCGAACACGTGCAACAGGCGCATCTTGGCGCGGATCTAGACTTTCTGGTAGGTGCAAGCGGTGCATCTGTGCCGCGCGACTCGCATTGAATTGATCATGGGATTACATAATACAAACACCGTACAGTGTGTGTGGAATGCTCACGCCAAACTTGGCGAAGGTCCTGTTTGGTCTGTCAAGCAACAGGCGCTGTATTGGGTGGATATCTTGAACCGCCAACTGCATTGCTTCAGCGAATATCTTGAGCAGAATACGTGGCAATTCGACGAAGAAATTTCATCCGTCGCGGAACGTGCAGAAAACCCGGGGCTGATTGTCACATTGCGTCACGGCTTCGCATTCTTCGATCCGGAAATTCCGAAAATAGAACGCTTGGTGCAGCCGGAACAGCATCTTCCCGGTAACCGTTTCAATGATGGAAAATGCGACCAGCTTGGACGTTTCTGGGCAGGAACGCTCGATTTCGATTGCCAGGCACCCACCGGTTCGCTCTATTGCCTATCGCCGAACCTCAGCTGCAGCAAGATGGATTCCGGTTATGTGGTGACCAACGGCCCGGCATGGTCGGCTGACCAAAAAACCATATATCACAACGATAGCAAGAACGGCTGGGTCTACGCATTTGATTTCGATTTGAAGGCCGGCAGACTATCAAACAAGCGGCTATTCCTCCAATTTAGCAAGGAGGACGGCTCCCCTGACGGCATGACGACCGATGCAGAAGGCGGCTTGTGGATCACGCACTGGGGCGCAGGCAACGTCACCCGGCACGATGCCGAAGGCAAGGTGCTGCAAACCATTCAATTGCCATGTAGTCAGGTTAGCAGTTGCGCATTCGGCGGCTCGGAACTGAAGACCTTGTATGTCACGACCGCAAGCGTCGGGCTGACACAACAGCAACTGGAGCATGAACCGCTGGCCGGCGGTCTATTCGCGATTGACATGGAGATTGCCGGTGTCCCGGCAAACACTTTCCGGGGTTAAGGGCCAGCGCAGCAATAAGTTAAGCAATTTCTAAAGATAATGGAAGTGCCAAGCATTTCACTGGAATCCGCAAACCAGCGCTTGCAACTTGTGCCGACGCTGGGGGGCGGCGTTGCGGCATGGGATTGGAAATCGGCGGGTAAATGGACACCCATTTTTCGACCGTGGAATCGTTTGACCAGCGACCGCTACACGCTCGCATCCTTTCCGCTGGTGCCGTGGTCGAATCGGATATCGCAAGGCGGGTTCGAACACAATGGTATTTTTTATCCAATTCGCCCAAACAGGGAAGATGAACGTTATCCGATTCACGGTGACGGCTGGCTGCAATCGTGGCAGATCGCGGACCATGCTGAATCCAGCGTACGTCTGTTGCTGGAGTCGCATGCGTTCGACGGCAATCCTTATCATTACGTCAGCACGCAGACGTTTTCGCTGTGCCCCTCCGGCATCGAAATCATCCTTGACGTTACGCATTTGGGAGACAGGCCGCTGCCCTATGGCCTAGGCTTGCATCCGTATTTTGTTCGCAATGCGGTGACCCGTCTTTGGTGGAAAGCCGACGGCGTGTGGTTATCCGGAGACGACCCGATTCCAAAGATGCACACACAGGATTTCCCGCCGACCTGGAACTACAACGCACCATCCTCCTTGGACGGACCACTGATTGATAACTGTTTCACCGGCTGGAATGGAAAAGCGTTCATTGAGTATCCGGATCGCGGGCTTACCGTCACCATGTCGATGGCGGAATGCACAGGTTACAGCCTGCTGTATCGACCGCCCGGTCAGACGTATTTCTGCCTGGAGCCGATCACGCATCCGATCGATGCGTTTCATATGTCCGCGCATCCCGGATTGGTTAACCTGTCGCCCGGCCAAAGCATGATGCTCAAAACGACATTCTTGGTCAGCTAATCCGACACATCACAACGTCGGATAGCCGCTCATGGTCAGACTAAAGGAGCCAGCCTGCGAAATCAGACGTGCCTGACAACCGACCGCAAGTGTCGTCTTGTCGCGAATATGGCCGAAAGGCAGCCCGGTCAGTATCGGTACCGGCAGTTGCGTTCTGAGATACGCCAGCATGGAATTGAAGTCATAACCGTTATCGTATTCGCTCAACCGATAGCCGGAAAAATCCCCGAACAACACTGCCTTCTGTCGCGCCAGCACACCGGAATGCAACAATTGCAGCATCATGCGCTCCACCCGATACGGATGTTCGTTGATGTCTTCGACAAAAAGAATGCCGTCATCAATTTGCGGAAAATACGGCGTGCCGAGCAAATGCGCCAACATCGCAAGATTACCGCCCCATAACGTTCCAGATGCGTCCAACAACGGATTACCATCGGCCTGTACGGTGATGGTATGACTCGGACCGATAAGACATTGCCAGAAATGCTGCATGGTGAAATCACTCTGCTCTTCGCACGTGAAATCGTTGCAGATCATCGGCCCCGCAAAGCTGACGACACCATTCTTCGCCAACAATCCCATCTGGAATGCAGTGAAATCGCTGTGCCCCACAAAGATCTTTGCGCTCGCGCCAAGTCGGTCGAAGTCCAGCGCCCGCAAAAGCCGGGACATTCCATATCCGCCGCGCAGCATCAACACGACTTTTACATCGGGGTCCTCCACCGCGGCGTACAGTTGAGCAATACGCGCATCATCCGTTCCGCCAAAGCGTTGGAATTTTTCTGCGGGGAGGTAGTAATTCCGTACGAGGCATCCTTGCTCCCGCAATCTCTCGATTGCCCGCGCAAGAGCCGGTTCATCAGGCGCGTAGCCGCCAAGTGCGACAATCGCCAAGCCTGCATTGACACGTGCTGTTGTTGTAGTCATCAAGGAAGTATCCAGTCACTCCAATCAAACAGGGTTGGAAATTTGTCGGCGACGGGCAGCAAAAAATTCTTTCAATAATTTTCCGCATTCGTCCGCCATCACGCCGCCGAAAACTGCTGTATGGTGATTCAGTTTTTCCTGCTCGAACAAATTCACGATCGAGCCGCAGACACCGGTCTTCGGATCGGATGCGCCGAACACCACACGCGTCAAACGTGCATGCATCATGGCGCCAGCACACATTGCACAGGGCTCGAGCGTTACATACAATTCGCAGCCAGGCAGCCGATAGTTGCCGACAATCGCTGCCGCCGCCCGCAGCGCCATGATTTCCGCATGCGCCGTGGGATCATGCGTGCCGATTGGCTGATTAAAGCCGGTTGCGATAATCTCGCCATCCTTGACGACTAGCGCGCCAACCGGCACTTCGCCCAAGGCCCACGCATTATGGGCCTGCGAAATTGCCTGTTGCATGAAAATAGAGTCGTGCATCAGGCGCGGTCAGTCAGCGATTTCCGCCCAGCAGTTCGGGGTCTCGTGCAGCACCAGTTTATGCAGACGCAAACCCGTGCCGTAACGGTCCTGATAAGCGGCCTTCAGGATATCGAATGCGGTCTGCGCAAGATTTTCGACTGTCGGAATCCGGTCGATGATGACGGTTTTATGCCCTGGAATACTGTCGAGGAATTCTCGCACAGTGGCATCTTTTTTATAGACTAGGAAAGCATGATCCCAGACATCGACCAAATGCTGTTTGGCCAACGCCTTCACATCGGAAAAATCCATGATCATGCCATTATCGGAACTGCCCTCCTCCTCAATCACCGCTCCTATCAGTGTGATTTCCAGCGTATAGCGATGTCCGTGCAAATTGCGGCACTGGCTTTTATGGTCAGGAATTCGATGACCAGCATCGAACTCAAGTTTTCGGGTGATTGTTAACATATTCTTGCTACGGTATCTGGAGAAGTTTATGCGTCTGCAAACTCAATTTCCACTTTGGATTGCGCTTGCATACGTTGATGGCGAGTCTGGTATTACGCTCGAGGTCTGGGCCATCCATCGGCTGCACGAAAAAATGATCGAATTCGAGCGATTGATAATGTTCCAGCACTTGTCCGATTTGCGGAATAACAACTTTCAGCTCGCTTCCTTTATGGACAAGCAGTTCAGAGCCTACTTTTGGGCTGACGCAAACCCAGTCGATGCCGGTCGGAACCGGGATCGTGCCGTTGGTTTCAATCGCGATTTCAAAACCGCAATCATGCATGCTGTCGATGAGCGCCTTATCCAATTGCAATAGCGGTTCGCCGCCGGTAAAAACGACGTATTTACTCGGCGCATAGGTCGCTGGCCACAACCCATCAATGGTTCGCGCAAGGCTAACGCTATTAGTGAATTTGCCGCCCAACTCACCGTCGGTGCCGACGAAATCGGTATCGCAGAATTTGCACACTGCACTGGCGCGGTCGGTCTCTCTACCGGACCACAAGTTGCAGCCGGAAAAGCGGCAAAATACCGCCGGCCGCCCGGCATGCGCACCTTCTCCCTGGAGCGTATAGAAAATCTCTTTTATGCTGTAAGTCACTGAGCTTTCCTGTCTGACATCACCTGGCGAAAATAATTATTCCCACTCGATTGTCGCAGGCGGTTTCCCGGAGATGTCGTACACCACGCGATTGATCCCGCGCACTTCATTGATGATGCGGTTCGACACCTTGCCCAGCAACTCGTGCGGCAGATGCGCCCAGTGCGCCGTCATGAAATCTTGCGTTTGCACTGCGCGCAACGCCACCACGTACTCATAAGTGCGGCCATCGCCCATCACGCCGACCGATTTAACTGGCAGAAACACCGCGAAAGCTTGACTGGTCTTGTCGTACCACGATTTGCCCTCCTCATCCTTGGTGGCGCGCAGTTCTTCAATGAAGATCGCATCGGCGCGGCGCAATAAATCGGCGAATTCCTTTTTGACTTCACCCAGGATCCGTACACCCAATCCAGGGCCGGGGAATGGATGGCGATACACCATATCGTGTGGCAAGCCGAGTGCGACTCCGAGCTCGCGCACCTCGTCCTTGAAGAGTTCGCGCAGCGGCTCCAGCAATTTGAGATTCAGTGTCTCCGGCAAACCGCCAACGTTGTGATGGCTCTTGATCGTGTGCGTGGCCTTCTTGCCCTTGCCTGCGCTCTCAATCACATCGGGGTAAATCGTTCCCTGCGCCAGCCATTTCGCATTCTTCAATTTGCCGGCTTCCACCTGGAACACTTCGACGAATTCGCGGCCAATGATTTTACGTTTGGCTTCCGGATCAGTTACACATGAGAGGTGGCCCATGAACTGTGCAGTCGCGTCGACATGAATCACTTTCACGCCGAGATTCTTGCCGAACATGTCCATCACCATCTTGCCTTCATCGAGACGCAACAGGCCGTGATCGACGAATACGCAAGTAAGCTGGTCACCGATTGCGCGATGAATCAATGCCGCGGCAACGCTGCTATCGACGCCGCCCGAGAGGCCGAGAATGACGTCATCGCTACCGACTTGCTTGCGGATTGCTTCGACTGCTTCGGAAATGTAATCCGGCATGTTCCAGTCAGATTTGCAGCCGCAGATATCATGCACGAAACGGCCGATGATGGCCTTGCCTTGCAAAGTATGCGTCACTTCCGGGTGGAACTGCACTGCATAGAATTTTCGCTCTTCGTCGGCCATCGCGGCGATCGGACAGTTATCGGTCGACGCCATCAGCTTGAATCCGGGCGGCATGTCGATCACCTTGTCGCCATGGCTCATCCAGACCTTCAGCATGCCGTGACCTTCCGGTGTCACGAAATCATTGACGCCTGTGAAAAGAGCCGTATGGCCACGCGCCCGCACTTCGGCATAGCCGAATTCGCGCACCTTGCCGATCTCGACCTTGCCGCCTAACTGCTCAGCCATCATCTGCATGCCGTAGCAGATGCCGAACACGGGTACGCCGACTTCAAATACCGCTTGCGGTGCACGCGGCGTATCGCCCTCGGTAACCGAATTCGGTCCGCCCGACAGGATGATCCCTGCGGCGCCGTAACTGCGAATAAACTCATCCGAAACATCATACGGATAGACTTCGGAAAAAACGCCTGCTTCACGCACGCGCCGGGCGATCAATTGAGTGACTTGGGAACCGAAGTCGAGAATAAGAATTTTAGAGTGCATGGAGAACGTTCAAGTAAAGGCAATTGGGAAAAACAGTTTCTGCTTAATCTTTAATCAGTCGCAGCCAAGCACACGCAATTGCGCCCAGTATCTTTCGCGGCATATAGCGCAACGTCGGCCCAGCTGATGCGTAGTCGGTCAGACTAATGCTGCCGATTACGACGTTCTCACTATTGTGAATCGGGCATGCAACCTAAAAGCGAATATAGGGTGCGCCCAGAACCAGACTGTGCTCACAAAAAACTTATCGGTACGCGTATCCGGCACGACCATCAAGCGAACCGGCTGCGGAACACTGTGGAAAACGCCCTCTCGATGGATTCCATGGAGCGGGCGTTTTCCACAAAAGGAAAAGACGCACCGTCAACGTGACCACACAGGTCGCAACGCCGAACAGCCACTTTCCTATGCGTCGGATACGAAGTATCTGTTGATAGCCTTCGGGCACAGATGACACGTTCTGCTCAGACAGCATGGCCACATCATGTTGACTTTGCCCGTCTGACTGTTCATGTCAGAAGACACCTTGAGTCAGCAACGCGGACAAGTGAATGACGCACTTATTCGGCACGATAGTTTGGTGCCTCTTTGGTAATCTGCACATCGTGGACATGAGACTCGCGCATGCCTGCCGACGTAATTTCGACGAACTCCGCTTTCTCGCGCAACTCATCGATTGTCGCGCAACCGCAATAGCCCATCGATGAGCGCACACCGCCGACCAGTTGATACAGAATGGCGAGCACGCTGCCTTTATAGGGCACTCGGCCTTCGATGCCTTCGGGCACAAACTTGTCCGCATTGTTAGCTGCGTCCTGGAAATAACGATCGGCCGATCCGTCCGCCATCGCACCGAGGCTACCCATGCCACGATACGATTTGTAGCTGCGACCTTGATACAGGATCACTTCGCCCGGCGCCTCTTCGGTGCCCGCAAATATGCTGCCCATCATTACGCTGGACGCGCCGGCCGCCAATGCCTTGGAAATATCGCCAGAGAAGCGAATGCCGCCATCGGCGATACACGGGATGCCGGTCCCCTTCAGCGCCTGCGCCACATTCGAAATCGCCGTGATTTGCGGAACGCCGACACCAGCCACGATACGCGTGGTACAAATTGAACCGGGGCCGATACCGACTTTGACCCCATCGGCGCCATACTCGGCAAGCGCCTTCGCCGCCGCGGCAGTGGCGATATTGCCGCCGATGACATCGACGCTCGGATAATTTGTCTTGATCCATTTGACGCGTTCCAGCACACCCTTGGAGTGTCCATGCGCGGTGTCGACTACAATCACATCAACACCGGCTTTCACCAGTAAGTCGATACGTTCGTCGTTGTCGGCGCCAACGCCGACCGCGGCACCCACGCGCAACTTGCCGTGCTCATCCTTGGATGCATTCGGATGCGAGGTCGATTTCTGGATATCCTTTACCGTAATCAGGCCGCGCAATTCGAACGCATCATTGACCACGATGACGCGCTCCAGCCGATGCTTGTTCATCAGGCGCTTGGCCTCCGAGAGCGCGGCACCGTCTTTCACATATACCAGCTTTTCACGCGGCGTCATTTTGGCGCGGACTTCCGCATCCAGTTCTTCTTCAAAGCGCAAATCGCGGTTGGTAATGATTCCGACGACCTGCTTGCCTTCCACTACCGGAAAACCGCTGATGCCATGTTGTTCGGACAATGCGATCACGTCACGGATTCGCATCGTCGGCGGTATCGTGATCGGGTCGCGCACCACGCCGGATTCAAATCGTTTTACTTTCGAGATTTCGCGTGCCTGCTCTTTTGCAGTCAGGTTTTTATGGACGATGCCGATACCGCCTTCCTGCGCCATTGCAATCGCAAGCCGCGCTTCGGTCACGGTATCCATCGCCGCCGACAAGAGCGGGATATTCAACGTGATGTTGCGTGACAGGCGTGTTTTGAGCGAGGTATCTTTTGGAAGAATGTCCGAGTGGGCCGGCACGAGCAGCACATCATCGAAAGTGAGTGCTTTTTGGAGTAGACGCATAGCTGTTTCCTATTGGCGCAAAGCCGCATTATACAGAAATCCATCAAATACGTCGCACCCTTGCACCAGTCGTCCCAAAAAAGCCCGTGAATTCATTGACATACCCGTTAAAGCATGGCGAAATTGCATCTCTGGCGTGGGGCCTCTGAAACAAGAATTTACAAGGATTTCAATGAAAGCCATCTGGTTCAAACGCATCGCAGCCGCACTGGCATTACTCTGTTTGACTACCACAGCCTCGGCACAATACGTCTGGCTCGATAACAAGGGCGTAAAGCAGTTTTCCGACATCCCCCCTCCAGCCGGTGTTCCCAGGAACCGCATCTTGAAAGATCCCGGGACCATGCCACGTTCGGCACCGCAGGTGAGGACCAACGCCGCACCCGACAAACCGGAAAATCCCGGCAACGAGACGTCTACGCCAAACAAGGCACAGTTGCCGATGACCACGGCAGAAAAAAATGCAGACTTTCAGAAACGCAGAATGGAGCAGGCCGAGAAAGAGAAGAAGGATGCCGAAAAGGCGAAACAAGACGCGGACAAAGTAAAAAGATGCGAACGTGCCCGCGCCTACAGCCGGAGCCTGGAATCCGGCGTGCGCATTTCCGATATCGACAAGAACGGCGAGCGCTATATATTGAACGATGAACAACGCACGCAAGAGTTTCGTGATAACAAACACATACTTGACGAATGCAAATAGCCTCTGGCAATCAATGACAAGACCCGCGCCCCGCAAGCATTCTGAGTATTAGCGTCCTTTTTTGCCCGCCCGCTTGCGGCGCGATTCTTTAGGGTCAGCAATCAAAGGCCGGTAAATTTCGATACGATCGCGCTCGCGCAGCACAGTATGCAAATCCTTGAGCTTGCCATGAATGCCGACCCGGCAAACCGTCAGGTCGATTTCCGGAATGCTCTGCACTATGCCGCTTTGCTTGATCGCGTCATGCAGAGTCGACCCTGCCGGCACGCTCAGGTCACGCAAGATTTCCAAATTTGACTTCGCGTAGCAAACTTGTATATGCAGCACGGCGGCATCAACCATATATAGTCTCCGCACGCTTGCAGAACGAATCGACAAAATTATTGGCGATCATGTTGAATACCGGGCCGATAATTTGCTCAAGGATCTTGCTCGAAAATTCATAATGCAACTCAAAATCGATCTTGCAGGCATCAACGCGCAACGGCTTGAAAACCCATTCCCCATCCAGATGCTTGAAAGGACCTTCGCTCAAGGTCATTTTGATTGAAGTCGGTGACGTATTCGTGTTCTCGGTCGTAAAAGTTTGCTTGATGCCGTGGTAGTGTATGGCCAGCGTGGCGACCAGTGTGCTACCTTCCAGCGGCCGCACCTCGGCGCCACCGCACCATGGCAAGAACTTGGGATAGTCTTCAATGCGCTCGACTAGCGCATACATCTGCTCGGCGCTGTATCCCAGCAATACCGATTTGTGAACTACTGCCATTGAGAGCCGTTTGATAGAATCGCAAAGTTGAAATTTTAACCGACTCGAACCTATTTCCATTCCATGAGCATTGTTGATAATAAAAAAGCGTTCCACGATTACTTTATCGAGGATCGCTACGAGGCGGGTATTGTATTGGAAGGTTGGGAAGCCAAATCCATTCGCGCCGGACGTGTACAGATCAAAGAAGCGTACGTCATCGTCAAAAACGAAGAGGTATTTCTGTTCGGCTCTCACATCAGCCCCTTACCAACCGCCTCCACCCATATCTCGCCCGATCCAATACGTACACGCAAGCTATTGCTCAATGCAGAAGAAATCAAGAAACTGATCGGCAAAGTGGATCGTGCCGGTTATACACTCGTCCCATTGAATTTGCATTACGCCAAAGGCTTCATCAAATGCGAAATTGGTTTGGCCAAAGGCAAGAAGCAGCATGACAAACGCGACGCTGAAAAGCAGCGCGACTGGCAGCGTGAGAAACAGGCCGTCATGAAACAGAATCGGCGTTAATCACCTCCCGGCGTGCTTCTGCCATGCCGTTTTATCCTCTTTGTTGCGATTTCACGACCTGCATCGCGCTGGCAATCAATCCCCCAATATCGCTCATGTTGGCCGGCACAATGATCGAATTATTGGTCTTGGCCAATTGGGCAAACGCATTTACGTATTGCTCAGCTACTTTCAGGTTGACAGCATCGGAGCCACCCGGCTCGCGAATCGCCGCGGCAGTCTTGCGCAACGCCTCGGCGCTCGCTTCCGCAATCGATAAAATTGCGGCAGCTTGTCCTTGCGCGCGGTTGACCGACGATTGCTTCTCGCCTTCCGATTTGGCGATTGCCGCCTCACGTTCACCCGCCGCAATATTAATCTGCTCCTGCTTGCGTCCCTCGGATGCAGCAATCAATGCGCGCTTTTCACGTTCCGCAGTAATTTGCGCCTGCATCGCGTGCAAAATCTCTTTCGGGGGCGTCAGATCCTTGATCTCGTAGCGCAGCACCTTCACGCCCCAGTTGGCGGCGGATTCATCAATCGCGTTGACGATCGTTGTATTGATGTGGTCGCGCTCCTCGAAGGTTTTATCGAGCTCCATTCGGCCGATTACCGAGCGCAAAGTGGTTTGCGCGAGTTGAGTAATTGCAGCGATGTAATTCGACGAGCCATATGATGCGCGCATCGGATCCGTCACTTGGAAATACAGGATACCGTCAACCTGCAACTGCGTATTGTCTTTCGTAATACAAACCTGCGGCGGCACATCGAGCGGAATCTCCTTCAATATGTGCTTATACGCGATGCGGTCGATGAATGGCACCACGATATTTAAACCCGGCGCCAGCGTGGCATGGTACTTCCCCAAGCGCTCGACGACCCACGCATGCTGTTGCGGCACGACGTTTATGGTTTTAATGACAAAGACGATGGCGAGAATGAAGAGAACAAAAGCGATGCTGCCCACACTGGATCCCATAATTTTTCCTGTTAGTTATTGTTTGAATTTGACACAATCAGGCGGCTTCCCTGGATCTCACGAATGACGAACAATCCTGGCTTGGCAATGGCACCATGAGCAAGTTGCACATCCCACATTGCGCCACGGTACATTACACGTGCAGTACTAATCCCGCCAGCACCACTACCCCACTGTTCGACAGGGAGTGTTTGGCCGATGTCGAGATTAACATTCGGGTCGCGCGCCGCATCACGTTTATGAAATTCACCAAGTTTTCTTCGGCGCAAAACATAAGTAGTGCAAATGCCGGCCACCGCCGCGAGAACGAATTGAAATGCACTACTTACGCCCGCCAGCGCTGCAAATCCGCCTGCCGCCAATCCTATCGCGATCATCAGCAGATAGAAGGTGCCGCTAAACATCTCAAGGATGACAACCACTCCAGCCGAGACAAACCAAATCATCCATTCCGTCATGCACTCTCCTTTTTATTATGAAAGTATGCACCAAAAAAACAAAACCCCCGCTACCGTTAAGGCAGCGAGGGTAAACTAAAACCAACTACTGTTGGAATTATTTATTGTTTCTCTTTCTGAGCTTGACTGTAGTCTAGTACAAAACCACCCTGCTTCAAATGCTTTTGAGCATAGTGTTGCGATGCGCCAACAAAGCAAAAACGCGAGCCCAAGGCTCGCGTTTTTATCCATTAAAAGCAATAGAAACCAGTTTTCTCTATTTGACCGCCGCCAGCTTCTGCCAAGTATCGATGACGGAATCAGGATTCAAGGAAATTGACGCAATTCCTTCCTTCATCAGCCATTCGGCAAAGTCTGCATGGTCAGACGGCCCCTGCCCGCAGATGCCGATATACTTGCCTTGGGCTCGGCATGCCGCGATTGCACGAGACAACAAAGACCGCACCGCTGGATCGCGCTCATCGAAATCGGCTGCCAGCAGTTCCATCCCCGAATCGCGATCCAAACCGAGCGTAAGCTGAGTCAAATCGTTGGAGCCGATCGAGAAACCATCGAAATGCTCCAGGAATTGTTCTGCCAGAATCGCGTTGGATGGCACCTCGCACATCATGATCAAGCGCAGTCCATTTTCGCCGCGCTTCAAGCCGTTCTTACCGAGCAAATTCACAACTTTTTCCGCTTGGCCGAGCGTACGTACGAACGGCACCATAATCTCGACGTTGGTCAATCCCATGTCGTTACGCACCCGCTTCATCGCGAGACATTCCATCTCGAACGATTCGGCGAAATCGGCGGCCAGATAGCGCGCCGCGCCGCGGAAACCCAGCATCGGGTTTTCCTCATCCGGCTCGTAACGTGAGCCACCGATCAGTTTTTTGTACTCATTCGACTTGAAGTCGGATAAACGCACGATTACTGGTTTGGGCCAAAATGCAGACGCAATGGTCGCGATACCTTCCGCCAGTTTGTCGACATAAAATGCCTTGGGCGATGCATGCCCACGCGCCACCGATTCCACGGCCTTCTTGAGGTCGGGATCGATGTTCGGGTATTCCAAAATTGCTTTTGGATGCACACCGATATTGTTATTGATAATGAATTCTAGTCGGGCCAAGCCAACGCCGCCGTTTGGAATCGCCTGAAAATCGAAGGCCAACTGCGGATTACCCACGTTCATCATGATTTTCAACGGCAAATCAGGTAGTGTGCCACGCATGACCTCGGTCACTTCAGTTTCCAGCAAGCCGTCGTAAATCTTGCCCTCATCGCCTTCCGCACAGGAGACGGTGACCAACGTGCCGTCTTTCAGCACATCGGTCGCGTCGCCACAGCCGACTACGGCCGGCACACCCAATTCACGCGCGATAATGGCAGCGTGGCAAGTACGACCACCGCGGTTAGTGACGATCGCGGAAGCGCGTTTCATTACCGGCTCCCAATTCGGATCGGTCATATCGGCGACCAGCACATCGCCCGGCTGCACCCGCTCCATTTCGGACGGGTCGTGAATTACGCGGACCGGCCCTGCGCCGATTTTCTGTCCGATTGCGCGGCCCAAAGTCAACACCGTACCGGTGCCTTTGAGCTTGAAGCGCTGCTGTGCATCGGTGGCCTTTTGTTGCGACTTAACGGTTTCCGGACGCGCCTGCAGGATGTACAACTTGCCGTCGCGGCCGTCTTTGCCCCACTCGATATCCATCGGGCGACCATAGTGCTTCTCGATAATGACCGCGTACTTGGACAACTCGACGATTTCCGTATCGTTAAGCGAATAACGGTTGCGCAATTCAATCGGCACATCGACAGTCTTGACCGAACGGCCGGCCTTGGCTTCGCCGGTGAATTCCATCTTGATCAGCTTCGAACCGATATTGCGGCGAATAATGGGCAACTTGCCTTGTTCCAGCATCGGTTTGTGAACATAAAACTCGTCTGGATTGACCGCGCCTTGCACCACGGTTTCACCCAAACCATAGCTTGATGTAATGAAGACAACATCCTTGAAACCGGATTCGGTGTCGATCGTAAACATCACACCGGCGGCGCCGACGTCGGAGCGCACCATACGCTGCACGCCAGCCGACAATGCGACTTCGGCATGGGTAAAACCTTTGTGAACGCGATACGAAATTGCGCGGTCGTTGTACAGCGAGGCAAAGACATGCTTGATTGCTTCCAGCACGTTATCGATGCCAACCACGTTCAAAAACGACTCTTGTTGCCCGGCGAACGATGCGTCTGGCAAGTCTTCAGCCGTTGCAGAAGAGCGCACGGCAAACGACATTTCGCTAGTCGAATCGGCCACCAGCTTTTGATAAAACTCATTGATTTCTTGCTGCAATCTGGGCTGGAATGGCGTCTCGACGATCCATTTACGAATTTCCGCACCTGCTTGTGCCAATGCCCGAACGTCGTCAATATTGAGCGACTCGAGGCGGTCGGCAATGCGCTGCGCCAGCGTCACCCCACCATTTGCACTGCAGGCAAGGAAATCGCGAAATGCATGCGCGGTAGTCGCGAAACCACCAGGTACGCGCACGCCAGCACCAGCCAACTGGCTGATCATTTCGCCTAAAGATGCATTTTTGCCACCGACGGACTCGACATCCGTCATCCGTAGATGTTCAAATGAAGCGACATAAGTCACCCCCGGGGTAATCCCTGAAATTACTGCGTTGGACATAACAACCTCTAGTTTGATGATAAGAAATCTGCACGCTTGCCATCCTTGCCAGCTTGTTTTTGTTATTCTTAATGCTGAGCAACTGAATTCAATTAGTTAAGTGATGTTACGCAGAGCCGCTATATGTTGTGGCGATTTGCGGCGGTTGGCCACTACATGTAGTGGTTGCGCCCGGCGGACTGCGTAACATCAGTTAGTTAAGTACCATTTTACAGTGTGCAACACGATTTTGTGGTACATAATCCTTACTTTTTTAGTGACTTTTATTCATCTATCAAGCCATGTCAGATCACTCTTCCCCACATTTGCCCGCAGCGGATCGCACGGTTTTCTTTGTTTCTGACGGCACAGGGATTACCGCAGAGACGTTCGGCCATTCCGTGCTGACGCAATTCGAGTTGCGATTCAGACAAATCCGGCTTCCATTCGTCGACACGCTCGACAAGGCACATGATGCCGTTCGTAAAATCAATGAGGCATTTTCGGCCGATGGAAAGAAGCCTATTGTGTTTTCGACCTTGGTTAAAGCGAATTTGTCATTAGTCATTCGCCAAGCTAAAGGCATGCACATGGACTTGATCCAGACTTTTGTGGAGCCATTGGAGCAAGAGCTTGGTGTGAAATCAACACATACAATCGGTCGGAGCCACAATATTGCGGATTCGGACGAATATAAAAACAGGATTGAAGCAATCAATTTTTCCTTGGCACACGATGATGGCCAATCCAACAAAAATCTATCGTCCGCTGATGTGATTCTGGTCGGGGTGTCGCGTTGCGGGAAAACGCCAACCAGCTTGTACTTGGCAATGCAATACGGAATCAAGGCAGCAAATTACCCTCTGATACCGGACGATTTCGAACGTGAAAAGCTGCCGAGTGGTTTGCTGCCGTATAAAAGCAAAATTTTCGGCCTTTCAATCGCACCCGACCGGCTTTCCGAAGTGCGCAACGAGCGCCGCCCGGGCAGCAAATATGCAGCATTGGAAAATTGCCGTTACGAGGTAAATGAAGCGGAAAAATTGATGCGCCACGAGGGGATTCGATGGATGTCGTCTACCGCCAAGTCGATTGAGGAAATTGCGGCGATGATTCTGCAGGAAATCAAGTTGGACAAACGCGTCTACTAAGTACCTGACCAGTATTTTTAGGATTTTTTTCTTGACGGTTATTGATCCGGCTTGGCTTTGCTCAACTCATATTTTGTGAAGCAGCGCCTGAACGCAGCCTCGAAATGTGCCAATAGGGTCAACAAGCCGAAGCCGACTCATTCCATTTCTTAATCAATAGTGATGGAAAAATTCGCTCTACACGATTGAAATAACAGAATAATCAGGGCAATCGCATGAAGCCAAGGCCGGCTTGCTGAGAGGAAGTAGGCGCGAGG
>CBINHE010000007.1:0-72518 GCA_966250375.1 uncultured Oxalobacteraceae bacterium | reverse complement strand
CGGCGTAAAATTCTTGCGTTGAGTCGGTTGCATTGCGTTCTCCTTGAATGGTGGTGTGCACTTTCATTTTAGGAATCGATTTGCTTCCGGCTCTTCTTTTTTCTCTTCTTTTTTTAAATCATAGGATCTACAAATTCACCGTTTCTTTTGCATGACTACTTAAGTAAGCCTGCATTCAAATTCCAGCCAGAATTGGTCACGGTACTGTAAATCGGAAATGCAAAAGCCGCTCATGGCGAGACCTCGGGCCATGAACGGCTTTAACTCTTTCAAGAATTTTACGATGTGAACCGGCAGAAATTCCCCTGCAAGAGAAATGATCGGTTCATCGATTCTAACCTGCCTTAGCTTAAATCCTTCAGAAAGGATGCCAACGTCTCTTGCGGCAATTCTTCCAGATGCGCCGGATAGTTTGGATGGTCGCAACCGATCATCATTTGCGCACCACCTTTTAATGCATCCTTCATCGACTGCGTCAGCTCGAAACGAACGAAGTGCACGGCAGATGTTTTCTCTTCGTTTTCACGCTCCAAGTCTTCGTCGGCAATCGCATACACACGTGCCTGTCCCTCGACTTGAATAAACAACCGGTCTTCGATACCAATCAGTTTTGCTAACGCCGCTTTGCGTTCAACTTCGTTGGTATATTCGATCAGCATCGTCGCTTTGAAATTGCTACCGTCCGGCACCAGCGGATTGTAGGCGTCGAGTTCGGATTGAATGCCTTCCTCCTCGAAAATCTTTTCAATACGCAGCATCTCTTGCACTTGATAACGCAGCGTCAATTCATCTTCAAACAATAGCGAAACATGATTACCCAATTGCACATTGCGGATTTTCTTGTGCTTAATCACTTCTGCACGCAATGCCGGCCGCGCCTTGACATACGCTTCAAGTGTCAGCAGGCTTTCGCGGGTAATTGCCATATCGTTCTCATTCCTTGTTATCTGTTAGCGGGGTGGTCGCGAACAGCGCATCGCGCAATTCGCGATTATTTCAAATCTCGTACGCTTTACGCAAAAGTGCCAGCGGGTGCGCCATCTCGGCTTTTTTCAATCCAGCTTCGGTCATTCCCTGCTCGATATGATGGCCAGCCAACTGGCAATCCGACGAAATATAATCAGGCTCGTTATTGGCCATCGCTTTAAACACCGGCTTCCCGATTTTCATCGCGGTGCCGTGGAATTCTTTCTTCACGCCGAACGTGCCAGCATGACCTGAGCATCGCTCAACAATATTGAGTTTGGTATCCGGCACAAGTTGCAGGGTTTCGGCTGTTTTCTTGCCAACGTTCTGCACGCGCGAGTGGCACGGAATGTGATACGACACATTGCCAAGCGATTGCTTGAAATCCGTCTTCAGCAAGCCATCGCGGTTGCGCGAGATGAAGTACTCGAACGGATCCCACATCGCATCTTTCACCAGCTGCGTATCGGCATCGTTAGGGAACATCAGCGGCAATTCCTGTTTGTACATCAATGTGCATGAGGGAATCGGCGTCAGAATCGCGTAACCTTCCCTGGCAAGTTTCGCGAGATGCGGAATATTGATCTTCTTCTTTTCCGCGACACCGGCCAGGTCGCCCTGCTCCAGCTTGGGCATGCCGCAGCACGCCTCTTTTTCAACCAGCACATACGGGATTTCATTATGGTCGAGAATCGCGAGCAGATCGTGGCCGATGCCCGGCTCGTTGTAGTTCACATAGCAGGTCGAATACACGGCGACCTTGCCCGGTGTGAGCGCACCGTCCTTGACCGGATATGACTTCGATACGGCCGCGCCGGAACGGAATTTTTTAGCGGCGAATTCCGGCAGCCATGCATCCTTGTCGACGCCGATCGCTTTCTCCATCATGCTCCGCACTGCTTTTGTCTTGTTCACCGTATTCACGGTTTGTGTCACGATTGGAATGCCGGCGAATGATCCTAACGCATCCGTATTCGATAAAAACTTATCACGGAAATGCACTTCGCCTTTTTTGAACTTGACCGCTTTGGCGCGCAACATCAGATGCGGGAAATCGAGGTTCCATGGATGCGGCGGTGTGTAGGGACACTTGGTCATGTAGCAGACATCGCACAGGTAGCACTGATCGACCACCTTCCAGTAGTCCTTCTTGTCGACGCCATCGACTTCCATCGTGAGCGACTCATCGACCAGATCGAACAAGGTCGGGAACGAACCGCACAATGACACGCAACGGCGGCAGCCGTGGCAAATATCGAATACGCGCTCCAACTCCGTGTTGAGCGAGTCTTCATTGTAAAAATCGTCGCTGACCCAGTCGAGTGGATGCCGGGTAGGCGCTTCGAGATTACCTTCGCGATTGGACATTGTTGCAGTACTTTCTGGCTAAGCCTTTGTACAAGAGAGGCACATGAGACGATGCATGCGGACCTAATCGGATGACGGCAATGCGATGCTGAGGTGAAGACGCCGACAAACCAGGCTGGCATTTTCACCTCAACCCTCTCAACGAAAAGAGAGAGCAGGTTTCAGCAGCAGGAAGGGGACAATTTGTGCAAATTATTCCCCTTCCTGTCTGTTAATCCACCAGCGCGTCTAGCGCTTTTTGATAGCGATTGGCGTGCGAACGTTCAGCCTTGGCCAGCGTTTCAAACCAGTCGGCGATCTCATCAAAACCTTCTTCGCGCGCCGCTTTGGCCATGCCTGGGTACATGTCGGTGTACTCATGCGTTTCGCCAGCGACGGCCGCTTGCAGGTTTTGGCGGGAAGAGCCGATCGGCAGGCCGGTAGCAGGGTCACCCACGGCTTCCAGATATTCCAGGTGACCGTGCGCGTGGCCGGTTTCGCCTTCAGCAGTCGAGCGGAACAACGCTGCAACATCGTTTTGACCCTCGATGTCAGCCTTGTTTGCGAAATACAGATAACGGCGGTTCGCTTGTGATTCGCCTGCGAATGCAGCCTTCAGATTGGCTTCGGTTTTCGAGCCTTTGAGGTTTGCCATGTTTTTCTCCTAGTTAATCTTAACTGCAATAAAGCGCATTAATGTCCGCCTCATTCTTTTTAAAGAACGCACGTAACGAAAAATCTGGAGCCTTCGCTCAGATCTCCTGCGCATTCTGGATGATGTGGAAGAAAAATTCAAATTGCCAATATCAATTTTTAGTATTGATAAATGCAATTGGAATCGTTCCAAAAAGAGATTATTACTATCGAAGAACGCCTACTTTATGCTTTATTAATATGGACAGCGTTTGAATTAAAAATGCCCGGTTATAGGCTATATGAAGCACGCCCAAGCCAAAATGCGATGACGATACTCGCGTGAAGGCACGTTTGACCGGCTACGGCTTAAGGGCGACAACCATCGAGCCGGTATTGAAACAACTGGAATCGCATCGCATGGTCACGCTTGGGGGGCGTCACGCCGTGACGCTGGAAGTCAGCTGGCAAGCTGAGGTTGAGTATTCGGTTGAAGGATGCACAATGACTTCTCTGGCAAGAGAACGCTCCAACCCTATAGGCTCACATGCATTGCCCCACGCCCACATCACCCCCTACCCGACTTCCGACAGATAGACGAGCGCCACCGCCTCGGCCGCAATACCCTCTTCTCGGCCAAGAAACCCCAACTTCTCATTGGTCTTCGCCTTGATATTCACCTGCCCCGCCGCCACGTCCAAATCAGCAGCAACATTGGCAACCATCCGGGCAATATGCGACGCCATTTTCGGTGCTTGCGCAATGATGGTCGCATCGATATTGCCAATCGAATAGCCTGCCGCCGCAACCCGTCTCACTGCTTCACGCAACAGCACGCGCGAGTCCGCGCCGGAAAACTGCGCGTCGGTATCGGGAAAATGCCGACCGATATCACCCAATCCTGCTGCGCCGATAATCGCATCGGTAATTGCGTGCAATAACACATCAGCATCGGAGTGGCCGAGCAAACCTGTTGCATGCGGTATCGTCACGCCGCCAATAATCAGTTTACGACCAGAAACCAGTACATGGCAGTCGTAACCTTGTCCAATACGAAACGCCGGAACATTCATGCCTATCCTTTCAAATAAAGTTCTGCGAGCGCAATATCGTGCGGCAGCGTCACCTTGAAGTTGCGTGGACTGCCTTCGATCAACTTGGGTTGCAGACCCAAGGCCTCGATTGCGCTCGATTCGTCGGTGACGTCTTTGGCCTGTTCCAGCGCGTCGCGCAACATCGCGTAGCGGAACATCTGCGGCGTCTGCGCAGCCCATATACCGGAGCGCGGCATGGTGGATTGGATGCGGTTGCCAGCATCTGCGCGCTTGAGCGTATCGACAATCGGCGTCGCTAACAATCCGCCGACGTCATCATCGCGTAATGCATGCACCAGCTTCTCGATCATGTCCACCGTCAGGCCGGGACGTGCCGCATCATGCACCAGCATCCAGTCACCATCACTGACCCGATCTCGAAGCGCATGCATCCCATTAAGAACCGATTCCTGTCTGGTCTCACCGCCGTTGTACAGCACGGTGACCCGATCAGCGAGATGGAGCGCATTCGATAGCGCATCTCTAATATACCCATCTTCCGCACTGACGACAACGAAGGTGTGCTCGACCGTTTTGCACAAAGCAAACGTATCAAGCACGTGCAGCAGCATCGGCTTGCCGGCAATCGGCAGATACTGTTTGGGAGACTCGGCGCCGATACGTGCGCCAATGCCGGCGGCAGGTATCAGAGCGAAAAAGCGTGATGGAATCATTCAGCGCAAAAGTAGAATTTGTTAAAAACCAAGCGTGATTTGTCAAGTGCCCACTCAGGAAATGGTAAGTGGGCACTTGACACACATATCAGCCTGACCACATCGACAGCAAGCTGCAACAGCTTAACCGCAGGATCATACCGCATGAGACCGTTTGGATAGGCTGCCCAAAGCAATGCATCGTTTATAATCCAAAAATATCTTTTACCGTTAAATTGCCCAAAAAATGGTGCGCTTTAAGCAATATGACATTTTAAATGTCGTTACTTGATGTCATTCGATCCCAAAAAATCCCTCCCCAAGCTCGGCAACCGTTTCGTATTGCCCGCCTTACATGGCTCGGCAGACGCATATGTACTGGCGCAAGCTGCGGCTGAGCTAAAGTCGCAGCAGCGCATGCTGACTGTCGCCGTCGCCAATGCAGCCGATGCGCAACGCCTGTTGGCTGAAATTCCGTGGTTTGGCAACAAGGAGCACGCCGCGCTACGCTGCCATTTGCTGCCGGATTGGGAAACCCTGCCGTACGACGCGTTTTCGCCGCACCAGGACTTGGTGTCCGAGCGCTTGGCAACACTGTATGAAGTGCAGAATGGCCAATGCGATGTGCTGATCGTGCCCGCAACCACCGCGCTGGTGCGCATGGCGCCACCGTCTTTTCTGGCCGCCTATACCTTCTTTTTCAAGCAGGGCGAGACGCTCGATGAAACGCGCCTGAAATCGCAATTGACGCTGGCCGGCTACACCCATGTCACGCAAGTCATGTCGCCCGGCGAGTATTCGGTGCGCGGCGGCCTGATCGACCTGTTCCCGATGGGATCCGCGCTGCCTTACCGCATCGACCTGTTCGGCGACACGATCGAAACCATCCGTACCTTTGACGCCGACACCCAGCGTTCGCTCTATCCGGTCAAGGAAGTGCGCATGTTGCCGGGCCGCGAATTCCCGATGGATGAAGCGGCGCGCACTGCATTCCGCAGTCGCTGGCGCGAAGTGTTTGAAGGCGATCCGTCGAAATCCGCGATCTACAAGGATATCGGCCACGGCATTGCCTCCGCCGGTATCGAATATTACCTGCCGCTGTTTTTTGAAGAAACCGCCACCCTGTTTCAGTACTTGCCGCAAAACACCATGTTCGCCTTGATCGGTGACATCGAAGGCGCCATCGCGCGCTTCTGGAGCGAAACGCAGTCTCGTTATAAATTTTTGAAAGCGGACCGCGAGCGCCCATTGCTCGCGCCGGAAACCCTGTTCTTGAAAGACGAAGATTTTTTCACGCTGGCGAAGCCCTTTGGCCGCTGGGTGATAAAACATGATGACGTCGCATCGGAATTGTCGGCGCCACTCCCCAACATCGCGGTCAATCGACGTGCCGATGATCCGCTGGTCAACCTGCGGTCATATGTGCTGCAAACCGACAAGCGCGTGATGATCTGCGCCGAATCCAACGGCCGCCGCGAAACGCTGCAGCAATACTTCAATGAATATGATCTGACGCTGGCGCCCTGCGGCGGCTTCGCAGACTTTGAAGCCGCGTCGGCAAAACTGATGCTGGGCGTCGCACCTCTACATGCTGGCTTTGAACTGAACGCGGCGCCAGGCAATCTCGTCTTCATTACCGAAACCGAGTTATATGCAGGCTCGGGACGCCGCATCGGCAAGAAAAAGCAGGAAGGCGCCACTCAGGTCGAGTCGATGGTGCGCGATTTGTCCGAACTCAAAATCGGCGATCCAGTCGTGCATGCCAATCACGGCATCGGCCGTTACATGGGTCTGGTCAGCATGGATCTGGGCGAAGGTGAAACCGAATTCCTGCATCTCGAATATGCGAAAGATACCAAGCTGTATGTGCCGGTATCGCAACTGCATGTGATCTCGCGCTATTCGGGCGCCTCGCCGGAAGACGCGCCGCTGCATGCGCTCGGATCCGGCCAATGGGAAAAGGCCAAGCGCCGCGCCGCGCAACAGATCCGCGACACCGCGGCCGAACTACTCAATTTGTATGCGCGTCGTGCGATTCGCCAAGGCCATTCGTTCGAATATTCTGCGCACGATTATGAAGCGTTCGCCGACAGCTTCGGTTTCGAAGAAACGCCCGATCAAGCTGCAGCGATCAATGCGGTGATCAAGGACATGACTGGCGGCAAACCGATGGATCGACTGATTTGCGGTGACGTCGGTTTCGGCAAGACGGAAGTTGCGTTGCGCGCCGCGTTTGTCGCGGTGCTGGGCGGCAAGCAGGTCGCCATTCTCGCACCGACCACGCTGTTGGCCGAACAACATGCGACGACGTTTGCCGACCGTTTCGCCGACTGGCCGGTAAAAATCGCCGAATTGTCGCGCTTCCGCTCGACCAAGGAAATCACGCAAGCGATCAAAGGCATGGCCGATGGCACGCTCGACATCGTGATCGGCACGCACAAATTGCTGTCGAACGATATCAAGTTTTCCCGTCTGGGCCTCGTGATCATTGATGAAGAACACCGGTTCGGCGTGCGCCAGAAAGAAGCATTGAAGGCATTGCGCGCCGAAGTCGATGTATTAACGCTGACAGCGACACCGATCCCGCGCACTCTCGGCATGGCGCTGGAAGGCTTGCGGGATTTCTCGATCATTGCCACTGCACCGCAGAAGCGTCTGGCAATCAAGACCTTCGTGCGCAACGAAGGCGAATCGGTGATCCGCGAAGCCTGCCTGCGCGAATTGAAGCGCGGCGGCCAGGTATATTTCCTGCACAACGAAGTCGAGACCATCCAGAACCGCAAGGCCATGCTGGAAGTACTGTTGCCCGAAGCGCGGATCGCCGTCGCGCACGGCCAGATGCACGAGCGCGATCTGGAAAAGGTGATGCGCGATTTCGTTGCGCAGCGTTTCAATATCCTGCTATGCACCACCATTATCGAAACCGGTATCGACGTGCCGACCGCGAACACGATCATCATGCACCGCGCCGACAAATTCGGCCTCGCGCAATTGCATCAATTGCGCGGGCGCGTCGGTCGTTCCCATCACCAGGCCTATGCCTACCTGCTGGTAAATGACGTACAAGGCCTGACCAAACAGGCGAACCGCCGCCTGGAAGCGATTCAGCAAATGGAAGAACTCGGCAGCGGCTTCTACCTCGCCATGCACGACCTGGAAATCCGCGGCGCAGGTGAAGTGCTGGGCGAAAATCAATCGGGCGAGATGCATGAGATCGGCTTCCAGCTCTATTCCGACATGCTCAATGAAGCGGTACGATCGCTGAAGAATGGCAAGGAACCCGATCTCGCGGCACCGCTATCGACCACGACCGAAATCAATCTGCACGTACCGGCACTATTGCCCAACGATTATTGTGGCGATGTGCATGAACGCCTGTCGCTGTACAAGCGCTTCGCCAACTGCAACACATCGGAATCGATCGACGACATGCAGGAAGAGCTGATCGATCGTTTCGGCAAAATGCCGGATCCCGCAAAAGCCTTGATCGAAACGCATCGCTTGCGGGTGGCAGCGAAGCCGGTCGGCATTGTTAAAATCGATGCGCACGGCGAATCGGCGCTGCTGCAATTCCAGCCTGATCCGCCGGTCGATGCGATGCGCATCATCGAGCTCATTCAAAAGAATCGGCATATTCGACTGAACGGCCAGGATAAGCTGCGCATCACCGCCAACATGCCGGACCTCGCTGCACGTGTGTCGCAAATCAAATCCACGATCCGGGCACTGACAGCATAAAAATTTCAAATACACGACACAACAAACAATGAATCTGATTCTGCAAGGCCTGACGACTGACCAGTCCACCATCGAACGCATTGCCGCAATGGCCGGCGCCAAGCGCATTACACCCATTCATCCACATGCGTTCCGCTGTGAAAACGTCGACTATTCCGATGCACTCAGGGCGCAGCTGGACGCCGAATGTCTCGCTGCGAAACTCGACTGCACATTCATTGCGCCCGGATGCAAGCTCGCCGAGTTCAAACTAGTCGTGATGGATATGGATTCGACCTTGATCACGATTGAATGCATCGATGAGATCGCGGATATGCAGGGCTTGAAGCCGCAAGTTGCAGAAATCACTGAAGCGGCGATGCGCGGTGAAATCGAATTTCGTGAAAGCCTGACGCGCCGCGTGTCGCTGCTAAAAGGATTGGATGCAACGGCGCTGCAGCGCGTGTATGACGAACGCTTGCGCCTGTCGCCAGGTGCGGAAAACATGCTGACATCGATCAAGGCCGCCGGACTGAAGACACTACTCGTATCCGGTGGCTTCACTTTCTTCACTGATCACATGAAGCAGCGGCTCGGACTCGATTACACCCACTCCAATGTGCTGGAGATCGTTGATGGCAAACTGACCGGTCGTGTCGTTGGCGGCATTGTCGATGCCGACGAGAAAAAGCATACCGTGGAGCGCGTGTGCGCCGAACTCGGGATATCGACCACGCAAGCAATCGTGATGGGTGACGGCGCAAACGATCTCAAAATGATGGCGATTGCGGGCATGTCGGTCGCATTCCGTGCCAAGCCGATTGTGCGCGTTCAAGCCGACGTTGCCTTGAATTTCGTCGGACTGGACGGCATCTTGGCATTGTTTGAGTAAAACTGCAGGGCTTTCGCAAAGCGCAAGAGTAATGCAGGCACGGAGGTCTGCATTACTCTAATCTCGGTTCAAAAATTCATTGAAAGCGGAATAACCATGCCTCAGGAACTCATTTTCGATACCAAGCTGCAATCCGACAAGAACCTTGCGTGGTGGCTCTACCTTTTTCACGCGGTGAGTTTTTTCTTTTCTTTGGGAGCGTTTTCATGGATCCCTCTGATCATCAATTACATCAAGCGCGACGATACTGCCGGCACTTTCGTTTATAGCCATCACACTTGGCAGATCCGGTCGTTTTGGTGGTATTTGGTCTGGATGGTGATCGGCGGCATCCTGTTCATGACCGTTATCGGCATACCACTGGCGTGGCTAACCTGGACAGCGGCATGGGTGTGGAAAGCATATCGACTGATCAAAGGAATGCTGTACCTGAACGACAACAAGCCGATGCCAATTTGAATGACAAAATATTAAAAATTTACCCCAAACACAGACACGATTTTTAATGTTTTATTTTGGGAAAAGCACTTGATCCACGAAAATCACAAAAGACACGAAAAAAATCATAGACGTTGTATTGATACAGCCATTCATCCCTCTTTGAAAATGTTCGTATCTTTCGTGGATCAACTGTTTTTTCAGGTTTAGAGCATTGACAATGCCTGCTCTATATCCGTGATCAAGTCCGCCGCTTCTTCGAGACCGATATTGAAACGCACCAGCTGTCCGCGATCGTGCCAGTTGTTGCGCATGGACTGCATGCGGTACGGCACGCACAAACTGTTCGATCCACCCCAGCTAAAGCCGATCTTGAACAACTTCAAGCTATCCACGAAACGATCGGTTTGCGCTTCTGTGTAGCGTTCATCGAATATCACAGAGAACAAGCCCCCCGCCCCTTCAAAGTCGCGCTTCCAGCTCTCGTGTCCGGGACAATCGGCAAACGCCGGGTGCAGCACCTTAGCGATTTCCGGGCGGCCTTTCAACCATGTCGCCACCTTGCGTGCACCTGCATCATGCGCATCGAAGCGCAATTTCATCGTCGGCAAACCACGCAACACCAGATAAACGTCATCCATACCCACCCCCAGCCCCAACCGCATATGGGCCAGTTCGAGCCGATGGTTCAATGTCTTGTCACGTGTAATGACCGCACCCATCAATACATCCGAGCCGCCCGACTGATATTTCGTCAATGCCTGCATCACGATGTCGGCACCATGTTCGAATGCCCGAAATGCAAGACCGGCGGACCAGGTATTATCGACCGCGACCAGCACGCCCCTATCGTGTGCTGCCTTGCATATGGCGGGAATATCCGGCACTTCCATCGATACCGAGCCCGGCGCTTCGGCCCAGATCAGGGTGGTATTCGGCTGAATCAACTCAGCGATTCCCGCGCCGATCATTGGATCGTAATAACGGGCGGTAATGCCGAAATCCTTTGCCAGCCAGTTCCCCAATTCGCGATTCGGGTTGTACACATTATCCGGAATCAGCACATCGTCCCCGCTCTTCAGCAAGGCGAAATCGACCATCGCAATCGCAGCCAGCCCGCTGGGTGCCAGCAAACAATGCTTGCCACCCTCTATGGCGGCAAGCCTCGCTTCCAGCGTGAAAGAGGTCGGAGTACCATGCAAGCCATAGGTGTACGCATTTTTGTCCTGCCAGTTACGCGAACGCATCGCCGCAACATTATCAAACAAGACGGTTGACGCATGATGAATCGCAGTCGGAAATGCAGAAAACCCCGCCGGCGGCGTGTAGTCGCTGTGGACCAATGCGGTTTGAAGCGATTTCCGGCTAGTCACGCTTTCGCCCACAAATCATGCGCATCAGCTGCCGTTACCTCCACATCGTAGAATTGTCCTACCTGCAGTTTCAGGTGCGGTTCATATGGCGGCTTCACATAAACCACGCCATCGATTTCCGGTGCATCGGCAGCAGAACGTCCGACCCCGCCATCGCGCTTGACCTCATCGATCAAGACGCGAATGGTTTTGCCAACCTTGGATTGCAGGCGTTTTTTTGAAATGCCCTCTTGCAGCTCCATTACGCGTCCACGGCGCTCTTCACGCAGCGCTTCCGGGACCGGGTCTGCCAACGCGTTGGCGGTCGCGCCATCCACCGGTGAGTAGGCAAAGCAGCCGAGGCGGTCGATTTCGGCCTCCTTCAGAAAGTCCAGCAGGTATTCGAACTCCTGTTCCGTTTCGCCGGGAAAACCAGCGATGAAGGTGGAGCGGATCGTGATGTCAGGGCACATTTTGCGCCACGCCTGGATGCGTTCGATATTTTTTTCGCCATTGGCAGGACGCTTCATGCGCTTCAAAACCTCCGGGTGCGCGTGCTGCAGCGGCACGTCCAGATACGGCAACACCCGGCCCTCACTCATCAACGGAATGATGGCGTCCACATGCGGATACGGATACACATAATGCAGACGCACCCACGCGCCGTATTGCGCTGCCAGCTCACCTAGCGCGGTCACCAATTGCGTCATGTGCGTCTTGACCGGTTTGCCGTTCCAGAAACCCATGCGGAATTTCACGTCCACGCCATAAGCGCTGGTGTCTTGTGAAATGACCAGCAATTCCTTGACGCCCGCCTTGAACAGGTTTTCCGCTTCCAGCATTACGTCCGCAATCGGGCGCGACACGAGGTCGCCGCGCATCGACGGAATGATGCAAAAACTGCAGCGATGGTTACAGCCCTCGGAAATTTTCAGGTAAGCGAAGTGCTTCGGTGTGAGCTTGATGCCCTGCGCCGGCACCAAATCGATGAATGGTTCATGCGGCTTCGGTAAATGCTTGTGCACCGCCGTCATCACCTCTGCTAGCGCGTGCGGGCCGGTGACTTCCAAGACCTTGGGATGGACGCTCTGGATGATATCCTTGCCTGCAGCATCTTTCTTCGCACCCAGGCAGCCGGTGACGATGACCTTGCCGTTTTCAGTCAGCGCCTCGCCAATGGCATCAAGCGATTCTTGTACTGCGGCGTCGATAAAACCGCAGGTATTAACAATGACGAGATCGGCGCCGTCATAGGATTTGGCGGTTTCATAACCTTCAGCGCGCAATTGGGTAAGGATTTGTTCGGAGTCCACCAAGGCTTTGGGGCAGCCGAGCGAGACAAAACCGACTTTTGGTGCAGTTTGGGAAGCGTTGGACATAAAAAAGAGGGTCAAAGCGGAATTCGCTATTGTACCCTCTTCACTTGACTGGCCTGCGCTATCGAAACCCGTGAATTCAACTTGACTGCTACCAGCTCCAGTTACTTCGATTTCCAGCTACTTCGTGGTCTTGTCGACGCCGGAGAACGGAAATGCGCCGAACATGTTCTTGGTCTGGTTTTGCATTTGCTCCTGCATCTGCATGAACAAGCTCTTGCTCTGCTCGATGTAGTTGCTCATCATGCCTTGCATCATCGGGCCTTGCACATTCATGAATTGAGCCCACATCTCCGGGCTGAACGGCTTGCCCTCGTAGAGCCCCTTGGAGTTTTCCGTCAGCTTGTTCTGAATATCGATGAATGCCTGGATATTTTTTTCCAGATACGAGCCCATCATGCCCTGCATCGCATGGCCGTAGTAACGAATGATCTGCGACAGCGCACCGCTGGAAAACATCGGCGAACCGTTTGCTTCTTCTTCCAGAATGATCTGCAGCAGGATACTGCGCGTCAAATCTTCATCGGTCTTGGCATCGACCACCGTGAATTCTTCATTAGCGAGCACCAGTTGCTTGACATCGGTGAGCGTAATGTAAGAACTCGTTTGCGTATCGTACAAACGGCGGTTCGGATATTTCTTGATCAAGCGCTCAGAAATCTTTTTTGTACTAGTCATCTGAAATTCCATTGTATTGCGTCGCAACGCATCCCTATTAATCTGCGCAAAGCGAACGTGTGCTCGCTTTGATTTGTCTCATTATAGTTCGAAAAAACAAAGGATTACGTAACTATGCCAATACCTGGGAGGTATATTGCAATGCAAGTAGGCAACATTCTACGCGCAATTTTCTGGAGTGCATTTTTTTAGAACGCTACTCTTATTCCGCTTTTGCTTTGACGTAGCGTCCCGGCGCCGGCTCAATCGCCTTGTAAGCGACATTTCCATACTTGCGCGGCGCTGGCACTTGTTCTCCTGCATGACTGGTCAGGAATGCTGCCCACTCGGTCCACCAGCTACCTGGCTGTTCTTTGGCGCCGACAAGCCATTTGTCCGGATCGGCAACGATTTTGTCGTTGGTCCAGTAACTGCGCTTTTTCTTGACCGGCGGATTGATTACACCAGCGATGTGGCCGGACGCGCCGAGCACAAAGCGGTTCAGGCTCGGTGCCTTCGGATTGAGCACCGCCGTCGATGCATAGGCCGATGTCCAAGGAACAATGTGATCTTCGCGCGACGCATAGATGAAGGTTGGCGCACTGATCTTGCCAAGATCGACTTTCTCCCCTGCGACCGTCAGCTTGCCAGGAATTTTCAGACTGTTTTCCAGATAGGTATTACGCAGGTACCAGCAAAACATCGGCCCCGGCAAATTAGTATTATCGGCGTTCCAGTACAGTAAATCGAATGGCGGCGGCTCTTCGCCGCGCAGATAGCTGGAGCCAACATAATTCCATACCAGATCGTTGGCCCGCAAGCTGGAAAAGGCAGAAGCAAAGTCGCGCCCCGGCATCAAGCCGCCCTGCCCGATTGCCTCCTCACGCGCCTTGACCTGCTCCTCGTCGATAAAGACATCGAGAATCCCGGTATCCGAAAAATCAAGGAGCGAGGTAAACAACGTCAAGCTGGCCACCGGATTTTCGCGCCGAGCAGCCAGAACCGCCAATGCGGTGGAAAGCAAGGTGCCGCCGACACAAAAACCTAGCGTGTTAATCTGTTTCTGCTTTGAAATTTCTTGGGCCACATGAATTGCCTTGATAGCCGCGTCTTCGACGTAATTGTCCCAAGTAGCATGTTCCAATGATGCGTCGGGGTTGCGCCATGAAACGAGGAACACGGTATTGCCCTGCTCGACCGCATACCGCACCAATGAATTGCTTGGCTGCAAATCAAGAATGTAATACTTGTTGATGCAAGGCGGAACAATCAACAGCGGCCGCTCATGCACTGTTTTTGTCAGCGGCTTGTATTGAATCAGTTGAAACAATTCATTTTCGAAAACCACTGCGCCCTCACTGGCAGCAACATTTTTACCCACTTCAAAAGCAGATTCATCCGTTTGCGAGATATGCCCTTTTTTTATGTCGGCAAGCATGCGTGCAATGCCTTTTACCAAGCTCTCGCCATTGGTTTCGACAATTTTTTGCTGCGCCTCTGGATTCGTCACCAGAAAATTGGCCGGGGACATTGCATCGATCATTTGCTCCACGGAAAAACGGATTTTCTGTTTTGCTTTTGGCGGAACCTGAACCGAGTCTGCCATCGCCAACAAAAAACGTGCATTCAACAAATAAGCTGCAGCATTAAACGTGGAAAACGGATTGGAATGCCACGCCGGTGCGTTAACACGCTTATCGGCCACAGTGGGTGTTTTGGAAACGAGAAAATCCTGCCACAACGCGGAGAATTGCTGTGTGTATTCGCCCTGCAACTGTGTCATTACCGCCGGGTCAATTCCAGCCCCCAAATCCTGAATACTGGATGTAATCAAGCTCATGTCGGGCGGCGGCTGCTTGAGCCAAGCCTGCCAGACGGCAGGATCGGTCAATTGAGACATCCATTCAGGAAAAGCGGCTTGAGAATTCAATTTATTCATGCTTACATCTCTTTTTTGGCGTATCGTTGTTCGTTTGCGTGCAGTTCAAATTTATGCATATCGTCGCAATCGCGTGGATTTATGTCGTGCTTATGATGTCGATTACCGAGCATTCGGTAATCGCAGGCATCATGACTTTCTTGCTATATGGAATCTTTCCACTGGCCATCATTCTATACTTAATGGCTGCGCCGCAACGCAAGCGTCGTCGCAAAGAAGCAGAAAATTTACAGCGCGAACAAGCACAGACAAAGACAGGCTCAGCGCCGTGCCAGTCTGATATCCCACTCGAGAAATGACGGTTATGATGTTCGCCGGAAAGTCGACGAGATCACTTGATCCAGATCAATGATGCCATCCGGCCAGTGACGCCGTCGCGACGGTAGGAGTAAAAACGCTGGTTGTCGGAAAACGTGCAAAGTCCACCGCCGTAGATTTTTTCCACGCCAATTTTCTTCAATCTTTGCCGTGCCAACAGATAGATATTCGCCAGATATTTTCCAGTCTGGCCGGCGATCGATTTGAATGCATCAATTGAAGATGCATCGTGCGTCACAAATGTAGATACGACATCCAGACCCACTTCAAACTTTTGCGGCCCAATGGCAGGTCCCATCCACGCGAGTATCTCGCCGGCTCCTGCATTGCGCATGCCGACGATCGTGTTTTCTACAATGCCATTTGCTAACCCGCGCCACCCGGCATGCACTGCGCCTACGACCGTACCAGCCACATCGCAAAACAATATTGGCAAACAGTCTGCAGTCTGGACCACGCAAACAATGCCAGGTTGCGTTGCGATACTTGCGTCGGCATCCGGCACTCCTTCGGCATTGGCAGCATCCACTACTTTCACGCCATGGATTTGCGACAGCCAGGCCGGCTCTGCCGGCAACAACGCTCGCAACAACACGCGGTTTTTCTGTACATCCGCCCATTGGTCCCCCACATGCACGCCCAAATTGAGACCACCTCCTCCCGCCCCGTCGTCATAAGGGGGATGGCTGACGCCGCCTTTTCGTGTAGTCGACAGTGCGCCGATTGTATCTGGCGCGCCTACCCAATCAGGATAAATAAGACCCATAAGTCCGCGTTTAAAAACTTACTGAGGCAGTTCGATGCCGGCGCACGCAAGCAAGCCCGCAAAATCGTCCGGTAAAGAAGCGGACCATTCGCAATCCTTGTGCGATTCCGGATGAATCAAACCCAAGCGAAAAGCGTGTAGCGCTTGGCGCGTAAACGCGGACGCCAAATGGGCTTTTCCATACAGTGAATCGCCCACAAGAGCGAAACCAATCGATTGCATATGCACCCGAATCTGATGCGTGCGTCCGGTTTCCAGTTGGCAGCGCATCAAGCTGACCGGGCGGCCATCAAGCAAGCCGGTCGCGAGGCGATGAAAATGCGTGACGGCTGGCTTGGCAGTCATGTTTTCGGACACCGCCATTTTGACGCGATCGCGCGAATGCCGGCCGATCGCCGCATCGACTTTTCCGTTCATCAACGGTGTACCCCATACCAGCGCCAGATATTCGCGCTTGACGGTACGCGCCTGCAGTTGCCGCACAAGGTCTGTGTGCGCTTCCAGTGTCTTGGCAACCACCATCAAGCCACTGGTATCCTTGTCCAGTCGATGCACGATGCCGGCGCGCGGCACACCGGCGATCGACGGAAAATGGTGCAGCAACCCGTTCAGCAACGTACCCGACCAGTTGCCGGCGGCAGGATGTACGACCAATCCGGCCGGCTTGTCAACGACAAGGATGGATGCATCCTCGTATACGATGGGAAATGCAATTGACTCCGGCTTGAACGCCTGCTCTTCGGGCGCGGCCTGCGGCCGTATGAGGATGCTTTCATCACCCAGAACAGTCATTTTGGCCCGTGCGGCATGACCGTCCACAGTGATAAATCCGGCTTCAATCCATTGTTGCAAGCGACTGCGGGAGTACTGTGACACTAGATTGGACAGCACTTTGTCGAGGCGTTCGCCACAGGCATCCGGGGTTAATTTCAATTCGATTGGAGAGGCGTCCAGCGATGCGGCGTCGATTTCATCATTGTCTTCGATATCGTCGTCTGGTAAGGTTTTAGCCGAAATCGGCATTTGAGTAGCCATCACGGCAAGTCCCATCGGCTATAATCATTCATTGTCTAGATGCATCCTTGCAAACGTCATGCAAAAAAAAATATTGAACATCGCCACTTTCGCTCTCGTCCTTCTGTTATCGGCATGCGGTCTGTTTCCCGAAAAAGTCGATGAAACCAAAAACTGGTCGGCCGCCAAATTATACTCGGAGGCAAGCGATGAAATGACTGCCGGTGGTTATGAGAAGGCGATCAAGCTTTTTGAAACGCTCGAATCGCGCTATCCATTCGGCACTTATGCACAGCAAGCGCAAATGGAGATCGCGTATGCCTACTATCGCCAGAACGATGAGCCGCAAGCATTGGCGGCAGCCGAGCGCTTCATTAAACTCCACCCGAACCACCCCAACGTCGACTATATTTATTACCTGCGCGGCTTGATCAATTTCAACGACCAGTCGAGCTTGTTCAGCTTCATTTCTCGTCAGGATCCTACCGAGCGCGATCCGAAAGCGGTGCGCGAAGCGTTCGATGCATTCAAACAGCTGGCCGATCGGTTCCCTGATAGTAAATACACGCCGGATGCACTTGCCCGCATGAAGTATCTGGTCAATGCAATGGCGCAATATGAAGTCCATGTCGCCAATTACTACTACCGCCGCGGCGCCTACCTCGCCGCAGCCAATCGCGCGCAATCTGCGGTAAAGGATTACCGCGATACGCCTGCGATTGAAGAAGCGCTGTTTGTGATGGTGCGGTCTTACGATGCGTTGAATCTACCCGATTTGCGCGACGATGCGGCACGCGTGATGAAGAAGAATTTTCCGAACAGCGCGTTTTTCAAAGGCACCCAGGTCAAAGACGAGCCTTGGTGGAAAATCTGGTAATACGGACATTTTCAAATCCCGAACGCTAATCGGACACGCGTCGCCGAAAAATCCAATTGTTATCATTCGATGATTCTGGATCAAAAGCATAGCCTTCGCTATCAAATGCTTTCAGCTTCGCGGGTACCGAAACGTTCTTCAGCGCCGCATAACGCGCCATCAAGCCGCGCGCACGCTTTGCGTAAAACGAAATCACCTTGTATTTACCGTTTTTCCAATCTTCAAACACCGGCGTGACTAGCGGCACGTCCAGCAAGCGAGGCTTTACCACTTTGAAATATTCGTCGGATGCCAAGTTGACCAAGGCTGTGGATTGACGTTCCGCCGCAAGCTTGTTGAGTGCATTGGTCACAGCATCTCCCCAGAACGTGTACAAATCCTTGCCGAGCGGATTCGCCAGTTTCGTGCCCATTTCCAGCCGATAGGGTTGCATCAAGTCGAGCGGGCGCAATATCCCGTATAACCCGGATAAAATGCGGATATGCGACTGAGCATAATCGAGTTGTTTAACGTTCAGCGTGCCGGCATCTAATCCTTCATATACATCGCCGTTAAATGCCAAAATTGCCTGCTTCGCGTTCTTCGGAGTGAATCTGGAGCGCCAGTCCGCGTAACGCGCGACGTTCAAGCTTGCCAGCGAATCGGAGATTTTCATCAAATCGCCAATTTGTGCTGCCGAAAACTGCCTTAGCACATCGATCAATTCAGCAGAGCGCTTGATGAAATCCGGCTGGCTGTAAATATCCGTATTGGCAGGCGTTTCGTAATCGAGGGTTTTGGCAGGAGATAAAACAATCAGCATGTATACATCCAAGTTTGGAAAATTTTTATAATGATACCGAAGCGCCTTGTATTGGACACTTAGATTCCCCATCAAGCCAATTTTCGCAATTGAATCAAATGCTTACGGCATTATTCAAGGCGGTTCTATACGCACAAATACGCACTGTATAGCATCAATAAAATCAAATACTTGCAACTGTATTTTGGACTAATTGGTGCGCGTTTCATTTGTAGTAATGCGAGATGGCTTGATAATTTAACAAGGGGAATAATAAATGAACGACGACAAAATACCACTCAAAACTGAGGTGCTCGGCTGGCTTGGATTCTCGGCCATTGGCTTGGTGCTGATTGTGCCGATATTGGCGCACTTTATCGCGATGCCGATTTACCATCTCATCAATCCCGTGCCGAAAGTTGGGGCGAACCCGGTCGTGTCCGACTTTATGCTGTTGACATCGATGGTTTCAATGGTCGTATTGCTGCTGTCAGGCGTGCTTTATTTCTTGCTGAAAAAGCACGGGTATTGATATCAGAATGCGTATTTAATGCGCCACATGCTGCGCGCTCTGTTTAACCAACAAGGGGATGAGGATGAGCAAGGTTGAAATTAAACTGCCGAAGCAGTGGAAGCATTGGTGCAGGAAAGCGAATCTACGGGCCAATGGTTCGTACAAGAAGTCACACGCGAACCGGGACAAGTCTGGGTTCTTTTACTTGAAAGGGCGAGGCTATCACTGGCGCGTCAACTGCTTTGGTGACTTGCAGCGCGGTGACAACTATGCAGACTTCGACAGATGGGCGCTTTGCAATATAGACGAAGTGCCAATGCCCAATACTGAGGCTAAATTTATGGCGGCAGTCAAAGAACTGCGCAGCAAAGGGGGATGAGGATGGATCTTGAAAAACTGAAGAAATTGGCGGTTGCTGCGGGAACAGAGCATCCTTGGTACTGGCATGCTGATCCAATAAAAGGCGATCCGCTCACTCGTTCGCGGTATGAAGTTACGACGCTTGGGCGAACCATCACGAAAACATACTACAGCGATTCAACCGCGCTTAACGAGGCCGCCTATATCGCCGCCGCCAATCCCGCCGTCATTCTCGAGCTAATCGCAGATCTGGAAAAGCAAACACGCCTGAATGCCGACTATGCGCACCTCATCAAGGAGCAGGAGAAGCGGTATGGGGGTGTGATTGATCTCTCTGCTGCCGATAAGGAGGCATGATGAAAGTATCTGAATTGGCCGGCGCTGCCGGGACAGGAAGGGATGTGAAATGAAGCGCTGGAGTAAGCAGGAGGGGGAAAGAGTTGAGAATGCGAAAATCGATGAATTCCTACTCGAAGTTATCGCAGTCTGTAAGAAGCACGGATTTTCCATCAATCACGAGGATATGCACGGAGCATTTGTGATTGAGGATTACGACGATGCATACGATGAATGGCTGAAGGAAGCACACACCAATACCGATGCGCCCGGGTGAGGGAACATGAAATGACCGACGAAACGTTTTTGATCTTGGCCTCGGCAGTCAATATCGCGAAAGACGAGCGAGTCCAAAAGCTAGACGATCTTCGCAGGATCTTGAAAGAAAGGCTGCCCGGTCAGGATGCGCAGATTGAAGAGGCGATTTCGGCGTGGGCGCAGATGCTAAAGGAGAGTGAGAGTGGATAAATACATACAAGCAGAGAATAGGCTGGCGGAGTTGCTGTGGCCAGATGCGTATCAAGCTGTCGCGCACCTTAATGCAGAAGAGCGTCGCTGGACTCGTGATAATTCCGCAGCCTTTGCGCTGATGGTCGAGCACCAAATTTTGGTTTATCCCACGGAGCTAGAAGTCGAGATTGACCGGAAGCCAATTGGGCACGATTCATTTTGCGTCTGGTACTCTGATCATCCAGACAAGGAAACTGCGGTCCGCTACGCCATAGTTAAGGCTTGCATAGATAACTTGGAGGAAAGTAATAATCTTACTGCCGCCGCACGGCAAGCGTGAAGGATATCTCCACACTTGCCGCGCATTACATCAAGAGCCGTAGCTGAAAATTTGCTTCGGATGGGCTTCATAGTTCAACTTCAGGCCACTCGTGGAGTCAACGTAAGGGCCGGGATGCCTGTCACGCATTGCCTGCTCTTCCGCCGCCGCGTTGAACGTAAGAGTCACCAGACCACGGCGGACCAGTTCTGCGTAAAGATTCAGAACGCCGGTGAACATGTAGGTGTCACGCCCGTAGTCAATCTTCCAATCGGCGGTGTCAAGCGCCCCCGACTTGTAGGCCGTCGGGCGCGGATACCACGCTTTGAACGACGCGAGATCAGTATAGGGCAAGGTTGTTTCGGTTGTAAGGCCGATCGACTGCCCAAGGCCGGCATTCCCAGCAACGATTTTGTCCGCGATGTACCAGTTCCCACCCGCTTGAGCGCGCAAACGGATGTTCTCCGAGTGCCACTCAACGACATCACGCCCCGCCGAGTATCCGAGCAGAAGCATTTCACCCAATACGATGTTTCCGTAATCGCACATGTACGGTGAGTAAAACACTTCGCCCGGATAGGGGGCCAACTGGAACGGAGAAATGACACGCCAGAACCGTGCAGCGTCATACATAGGACCGGAATACGCCGCGCTCGGCTGCATAAAATTGTCGCGGATGAATTGCAGCGTGTTGACGATCCCTTTTTCAAAGTCCGCTTTATCGCGGAATGGCTTGGGCATCGGTCCTGCCGGCGTTGCATGCCACGCGTGGATGACCGTTTGAAATGCCAACCAGAACCCGCGCTCCTCTTCTGGAGTGATGCGCAATATCTTGCCGTCAGCCCCCCGGTTCTTGCCTGTGCAATATGCAAGGCAGGTAATCGCCTGCCCTTGCAGCATCAGCAGGTGGCGCGGGTCTTTCGTTAAGTGCCATAGCGTCTTGCTCACTAAGTTGGAGCGGTGCGCGTTGTCATACATCGCGTTATAGTTCGCATCGTCACCTGTGCCGTTCATCCCCGGATGAGGGATGCCCACACACGGCCACCACGCTACCGAATTGCGATGTGTCGAAAGCGGCACTTGTGACGGGTCGATCAGCCGCCCGTCTACAGGGAAAATCAATGCGCTGTGTGGGTATTGCGCAACGGACGCCCCAAGGTTTTGAATTGATTTGACCTTGTTTGCGGTCAGCCAGCTCGGGTTATTTTTCGGGCCGAGCTCACAGATAAGCTGCGCAAGCCACCCATGAATAGGTCCGATGGTGTTACGTTCGCCCCCTGTTGTTGTTCCCTTGTACTGGTCCCCAACGAATACTTTTTGGTCGTACTTCGGCGCACCGCTCGCGGTTTTTGTTGCCGAGAACTCTTTAAATGGGCGATACAAGGGGGCTTCGTCAGCGCGTGAAATTGCCGAATTCTCGTCAGCCCCGAATGATGCTCGAGAATCATGCTTCAGCAGCACGCCAGAATTGATCAGCCCGGTGATGAAATCATGATCTGTTTTCAACGGCATCGGGCGGGATTCATACGACAGCCAAGTCGAACGCTGGTGATTGTACGAATACGTGGTGCCTTGGTCGTACAAGTCCACGAATACCCCGTTTTGCCTCCAACGAAACTCAACAGCGGCGTGTTCTCGGTTGATAGGCGTCTGGGTGGTCGCTGTGCCGAACGCGCCGTATATAGGACATGAGACTCGCCCGTCTGAATCTATTGTGGGATAAAGCACGAACTGAATTCCGTTGACAGTGATCGGACGCGAGGCCCAACACGACTGCGTAACAGCGCCGAAGCCGACAGGCATGTCGGTGTACAGTTTCTCAACCATTTCAACCGGCGCCGAAGCGCCAGCCGGCCCGAAGTGAAACTCAAGCCCCGCGGGTCCGGGAATCGCCGCGGCAGTCTCTGGGAACAGATAAACCGGGGCAACTTTCGGTGCAGTCGTAGTGGTGCCAGCCGCTGGGACAGTCGCAGTCTCAGCGGCTACATCAAAAGGGACGGTCAACGCCTCCACACGAGTGAAGCGCAAAATTGCCGCGTTCTGCGTCGATGTTCGAATCTGCACCACCCTATCTGCAGAGGTGTGCGCCGTAGCGATCACCAACTGCTGAGCACGGATGACTGAACCGCGAACACCGTTTACGACATTTGACAATCTGGCGTTATAAGTCTTGCCGCCCTCTGCGTTCGTCCGGCAAATCTCAAGACAGTATTCATTGCCCGGAACAATATCGTAAGCACCAGACACGAGTCCAGATGCCACGTTGTTTTTCAAATAAAAGAAGGTCGACCCGTTGAGCAGCGCTTCGACGCCATTGACTTGGTAATGACTCGGTGTGCTACCGAGGCAATCCATTGCGATCGACAGCAGGTTGCCGGCGCTGGAACGTGCTGCGGTTGTAGTAAAGAACACAGCGTGACCAACGTCGCCCTCTTGCGACAGATAGTTGGCGCAGATTGAGCTGGGCATAGTGCCAACCTTCACTTTGCCTGCGTCTCCAGAAAGGAATGTTTTGGCATCCCATGCGTGAGCAGATACATCCCACGCAGTTCCAGCAATCGATACTCCGTCCGCGACATCGGCAAACGAATCGTGCGGGATTGGAGCCGCGATATTGACAGTGATCGGCACATAGTTACTTGTTGCCACATTGCCGGCTGCATCCTTGCCGACAGCAGTGTAAGACAGCGTTCCGTTATCGCCAATTGTGAAGCTTTGGCTGAGCGTGTAAGGAGCTTGCGTTTGCGTTGACACCAGTTCACCGTCACGATAGAACTCAACCGAGGTAACGGCGATATTGTCGGAAGCGGTGGCAGTTAAGACCAAACTGCCGGCAGCCGTCAACGAGCTGACCGAAGACGCCAATGTGATTTCTGGGGCGGTTGTGTCTGGGGTTGGGATGTTAACCATGACGTCAATGTCATTTGTTGTGGTCGCATTACCGGCCTCGTCAAGGGCAACCGCGTAGTAAGTATAGGTCCCGTTGTCAGCCAGATCGAATGCGTCTGTGAATTCATAGGGCGCAGTGCTAACCGCAGAAATTAAGCTACTGTTCCGGAAGAATGCGACTGATACAACCCCGACATTATCCGCAGCAGTGGCGGTCAGCGTAATGCCCCCGGCTTCGGTCAGGGTGCTCGATGAGCACGCAAGAGAAATAGTTGGCGGCGTGGTATCGGGAACGATGGCCGGCTCATTGATGGTCTGAAGCAGCGCGGCCAATCCTGCGACTGGCACTCGGACCATCTGGCCGCCGTCCTCAACCAACACATTTGCGTCTCGCGACGCGCTCCCTACAACTGGAAATAATTCTGACATGGTTTTTTCTTCTTAAAAAAATAGCCCGCTAATGGGGCTATGGTTAAAACAAAAGGTGCCAACAGCACCACTCCCTACGCACTTACGGCGTCATTCCTTTCGACTCAACAAACGCCTGACATGCTCGACCTGCTGCAAACGCCTCTTCCACTCTGATCTTCAGCGCGTCAAGATCTCGTCTAGCGTCTTCACGAACCACCCCGGCTCCGGGATCGATTCCATTGCCGCTGCTGGTGCCTGCGGCTTCGGGCGCTCTGGGAGATCCACCACAGATTGCGGTCCCGACGCGCAGCCTAGGAGCATTAGCAATAGCGGTACGCAATTGAGATATTTGGGCATCATGAGCTTTCGTGATTAGTCTGTTTGTTTCTCGGTTGTTTTCTGCTTCGGCTGCATTTTCTTGTGTGCGCTTCAGAATGGCCGCATTCTCTACCTGCTTGCGCCAGGCTATCTCCGCGTCCCACTTGGATTGCACGCCCTGCGCGCCGAAGTGATGCCCAGCCCAGAACAGGACCAGACATGCGGCGATGATTGCGGCGGCTTTGAGTGCGCCGAGATATGGGGATAGGAAGTTCAGCAAAGGGCCTCCTTCGCTTTCGCGTACAGGGCGAGGCGGTCTTGATATCCGATTGCGTCGCCCTCTGCCGCCGTCTGCCGGCCAATATTGATGACGTCGGAAATGGCATCGAAGTCGCCAGCATCAGCTAATGCATTGCAGTCATGCGTCTTCCAGAACCACCCGGCAGATCGGCATGCGCCGGCATACGTTCTCAGCCAATCGCCCACCTTGTCGATGTCAATGCCGAAATAGTCGCCGCATCGCTTCTGGTTGTCCTTGCCGGTGAGTTGTATGAGGCCAGCGCCTCGATGACGCCACCCGTCGCCGGATTCCATTGGCCCATTTCCCATGCGGCCTGCATAGGCGATATTTGCGATTGATTGCTGATCTGCTGGATGCTCTGACGTTCGTCCGTACCGGTATGCGTCCACCTTTGTGAACCGCGTAACTCGCCTATTGTTGAACGTTGCCATCAAGCTTTCCGGGCTGTAGTTCAAGCTTTCCGAGATGGATGCGAGCTGCCCAGATTCGTGACCTACCTGCGCCAAAAATGCCGCCTGACGCGCCGGCGTGGAGATATCGAATTCCTCCATTGCATCCACTAGGGGCGAAAAAAAAGCCGCTATTCGCGACTTTGCATAGGGCATGATTGCCAGTAGGTCTTCACGTGTCATAGAGCGTCCTTCACATCCTTTGCCGCCTGCACAGGATCGCGCCCAAGCCTATCGCGCAGAACAGATATGCCGCCGAATATCCCCCACGACATCGCCCCGAGCAGGCCGTGAACTGCACCGGTGAATTGGAAGATGTCCTCAAGCGAGGCCGTGGATAAATCAATCCAGTCAAAGTAAAAATCCAGCGCTTTGACCGCCGATCCCCCAAACAAAAGTGACGCCCCAAGCGCAACCGCGCACTGCAAAAATAATTCCCTACGTGTTTTTGGTGGTCTGAAAATTGCCATGATCCCCGCTCCAATAATTGCAGCCCCTAACCCGAGGAGTTTTAGCAATCCGAACTTCCAGATTGCCACCCCCACTACCCCGCTTGATGCTGGCTCTGCCATGTGTTGCTCCCTAAAAAAAATCCCGCTCGTGGCGGGTTATTGTTTAAACTTTTTGTTTTTGTTTGCGCCTAGAGTCAACGCGAATTGTTGCGGCGCAAAATTGGCAAAGCCGCTCTATGGCGGCTTTGGTTTATACTGCGCAGATGAATCCAGAAATGTTTCCTGTTCTGATTGCAATAGTGGCAATCATAATTACTATCATCATGAAGACCCCTTCATGGGTGAAGGGGGGGATTTTTACGCTAATGGTTATCGTCCTTACTCTTGACTCTCTGTTTGACGGGATACGCGCTTTTCTTCGATGATCTTTGTCAGCTTGATTTTCATTTGCATCATTCTGTCAATTTCATCGCGCTTGACATCTGCATCCATATTCCGCGCCTGAATAATCTTAATCCTCCTGTTGATTTCACCAAGCTGCTGACTCGCATGGCTGTACATCTCCGACATCTGGATTTTGTCTCTATTTTCGTCTATTAGCTCGTGCGCCTTGATCGTATTTCCAATCCCCTGGTAGTAGCGAATATCAGCCATTGCCTGCTGAACTTCTTGCGCTTGCTCGTAAAATTTCGTGATGTATTTGGACTGGCTCGCTGGCAACCCCTTGGCAAAGTCGCCAAGGACGAAATAATCATCCGGCCATTTCCGCGCCGGCTTTTCTGGTAGCCCCATCATCGGACGAGTAGCGAAATCGGCAGTCATGACAAGATGCGTGCCAAGCCAAGAAAAATACGAATTCACCAAGAAATCGACTTGAACCGGAGACAGGCCGACAAGCGAGGTTGCCTTTCCGGCCAATTGCGCGGTGGCGGATGTGCTCTGCCCGACTCGCTCTGATTTAGAAAGGCGCTCCATTCCTTGTGATTCAATCTGCCTACCAGTGAAGCTATCGGTATTAGCATAAAGGTCAATCATCGGCTTAAACAATTGCGGTATCGGGTTCATGGAGAACGTCTGCGTGACCATAGAGCCAAGCCGCTCAACGAACAACTTACGCGATTCCTTGTCCATGCCATTCATTACTGTCTCAAGTCCGCGCTCAGCGATAGTGCCGATTGCGCCTATCTCGAATGGCTTTGGAATGCGGTAAGCGGTGCCGCCGACTTTAAACCACCAGTATGTATCTCGGTCCCACTCTTCCCGATTCTTCCAGTCGTCATCGTCCTTATACGCCAACATCAGCGCAATGGATGCCAGTGCAACAGATCCAGTTACTGCGCCGAAACGCATTGCTTTTGCCTTATCCCCAGTCTTTTTGTCGCCGAAAAGCTGCGGTGCTAACATGCGGCCAGACGGCATAATGCCCTCACGACCGAGTTTGTAGAGGCCCTGCAACCTGGCATTCATGAATGGGACGATCTGCGTTAAGAAGCGAATCGCAGTCCATTTGCCTTGTAAGCTAAAATCCATCGAGTCGCGTGCGGCAAATGATGCCATCAAGTGCGCCTCATCGTCCGTCATGCCATCCTTGATTACTTGCTCATAGCGCTGCTTGTAAATGGCAGCGCGCGTGATGTTTTCCGATCGATCGCCAGCCTCTTGCCACCAATCGTACCCGGCCTTAATTGCGTCTTTGACTTTGGTTTTCGTGTCAAGAATACTGCTTGCCTTGACGCCATTATTGATCAACCGCTTCATGTTCGCGGCACGGTCATCTTCCAAGAATGTACCGAAGCGCATCAAACCGCCGCCGGTAAGCATCTTGGCGTATTGCTCCGATTCCTTGTCGGTTCCTTTCCAGCCTTCCACAAGGTTATTCATAATGTTATAGCTGACCGGATTTACAGCCACCGCAGCAAGTTGGTCTTTTGCTAGATTCCTAACTTTGAAGGCAGGCGCAATTGTCACGCCCAAAGTTAGATAGTGCTTGGCATTTGTCATTGCCTTCATTGCCGGGTTGTTCCAGCCAGCCCACTCCAGCGAAGTGATTGCATCCATGATGAATGGATCTTCAATCATGAAATGCTTTTCTTTGCCAGCCTCAAGGATTGTGACGGCACCTTTTTGCTTGGCCGTCACCGGCGTGGCAATCCCGGCTTTCTCGGCTGTTGAAATCGCAGCCGATGCAGCTTGATTCTTGAGCGACGCGGAAAGAAGGTGCGACCAGTTGCGAAGCGTGTTCTGCATCAAGTCACTCAGATCTTCAGTCCCACCCTTGAGTTTTTTGAATGCGTACTGATTCACCATGCCGGAAACATTCTTCGGGCCAGTGAATTGCTGATCCTCCATGACGCGATAGAATGGGACGTAAAAATCCGATTCCCAGATAGACCGGTCCGGCCCGTTGATAATCCCAGCCTTCTCGGAGATATCCAGGACAGACTTGCTGTAAGCATTGAATTCGCCGCGCACCACCTCGTATAGCATGGCACGGCTTTTGCCATCCGACATTTTCCCTTGACTCAGATCCTTGAGCGCGGAAATGTCAGCATCTGTGAATAGGTTTTCACGTCCACTAAGTTTCAGCTTTGCAGCGCGATTTCCAGCAATCCAAGCAAAGAACCTATCATGCTCTCCCTGAAGTTGTTGCAGCGCGCCGATCAGACCACCCTTTTCCAGCTTAACATCAACGGCACCAGCATCATTCAGGAATGGTTTCCCGTACAAGAGCAGCGATTCTAGTGGGGCATCAGCGGATTTTGTCAGGCGCGCGAGGACATATTCTCGCTCACCAAGCTTCATTAATGGGGCGAATTGGTCAAACACCCCCTGCTGGAATTCCTTGACGGCTTTGTTGCGCAACTCCTTCAGGCGATCTTTCAGCGGCTTTTGCTCTTGCCAGATACCGGCTTTCTTGGCAGCATCCTGCGTTTCCTTTGGCATGGACTTGAGCCAATCCGGCATCGGTGCGCGGCTAAATGCCGGGTCCGAATGCTGCCAGCGCGTTGATGTTGTATCTGGCTCAACGCCCTCTTCCAACTTGGAGAATGTGGAGGTAATCAGATCGCGCGCATCCTTCTGTGCCGCGTACCCGCGCCATTCTTTTGCCGCTTCATGGAATCCGAAAAGGTCTGCCATCTTGGCAACCCACTCCCTTACGGCGCGCCTTGTCTTGGCAAGGAGATCATTACTCCGATATCCTGTCGGCTCGGTTTGTAGGATTTCTGCCAATGCGGCCAGTGCCTCATCCGTGCCGCGAGCGCGGATATACGGCTTGCTGTAGCCTTGATCCATTAATTCTTTGCCTTCATCGCCCCGTATCCATTCGTTCGCTTTGTTGTGAACCCAGGCATCGTTGAGGTAAAGTTTATCCATTTGCTTGATATATTGATCTTGTGTCAAGAAACGGCGTAACCCAAAATGGAGCAACTCATGCCAAAGAGTACGAGCAACAGTAGCGCGATCTCGCAGCCCGTCACGGAACAAATGAATGCGCCCATTCATAGTGACCCCACTCGTAAGATACCCCTGCATTTCTACAGGCCCGAGGTCAGTCACACTGTCCAGCACCGTAATAGGTATTTCCGTAGCAAATGGCTCAATAAGCTGATCGACCTGCTCCATGATCGCGCCGACTGAAAGCCGTTCGCTTTCTGGGATGGATGGGGCTGCGGACATACTGCGGACGACAGGGCTTTTTTCTGCCTCCGCTTTAGCCTCTTCTTCGGCTGAAATTTTCGGTTTAGATTCGCTAGAAATATCATCTTTACTCGGGCTTACATCAGCCCGCCGGTCGGAGCCGGTCGCGGAAGACTCGGGTGCTTTGGCGTTCGTTTTGTCTTTCCGATATCCGACAACCTCGAACTTGTCGTAACCGAGATCATCGTTCGGCTCGGCGCGCCATTCGATTTCAGATTGGCGCTTGTTTCGCATTTGCGCCTCAAGGCGCGCGTTCGGGCCAGACATGCCTTTGCCGTAGCGTCCAAGGTAGCGCTCTACTGCTGCCTCTTTGGTCAATGCCCGAGGTTGCTTTGCATTTGTGGGCGCAATATCTTCGGTGCTACTTTCTGCGGGACGAGACTCTTCGCGCTTCTTAATGTAACTCTCAAGGCGCATTTTTTGACCGCCTGCGGCGCGGGCTGCCTCATTGCTTACTGCTGCGCCGGTACGGCGTCCGCCATTTCCGTTAAACTCACGCGCTCCAGCCTTGTGGCTTTTGGCGATTTCTTTGGAAAGCCTATCACGCTCGGTATAAAGTTCGTCCAGTGACTTTTTCCCATAAAGTCGTTCGTTCTGTGCGTCATACTCGACATCTGCGGCAGCGCCCCTCTCGGCGCGAGTCATGCGCTCAGATTCTGGTGCCTTATGATATGTCGCCGTCGCACGGTCAACCGCATCCTCCTTTGTGTTCGCCGTCATCCAGCTACTGCCAAAAGAAAACTTGTATTGCCACCTGCCGCCAAATTCGCGAAGGAGTCCGAAGTCTTCTAAATGATCCTCGCTCATTACGCTCTGTTGTTTGGCAGGCGCGACTGCAGCCCTCTGCGTCTTGATGCGCGCAACTTCAGCTTTGATGCCGGTCAGTGCAGGCTGCTGCTCCACGCTCGCGTTTGCAGCAGGAACACCAGCTCCAGCAGATTCCCCAGATGCGCCGGTATCGGCTGGCCTGACTTCAGAAGGCTGCGCAATTGGCGTACGTCCTGCTTGTGGAGTCGGTTGTACCGGTTCAGTATTTTGAGTGCTTCCAGTGCTGGCATTTGAAACCGGTACAGCAGCGGCAGAGGTGTTGGCGTCATTCTGCGGTCCTGGTCGTTGATATTCGGAGGTAATTGTCGACTGGCTGGAACCAATCGTGTTTGCGTCCTGCGATTGCACGCTAGAAGCTTGCAAGGCTGGTGCAGGCTGCGTCGATTGCTCGAGCTTCGATACCGGGGCATTCTTTAACTTACGCCGCTCGATCGCCTGCTGCATCGCCAATTGAATGGCAGTTGGCTCGGCATTGTCGAATCCTTGCGCCTTCGTCAATGCTTCGGCTTGCTCTACTTGATTATCTCGCTCAGCTTCTGTCAGTTGATCCAATCCATGTTCGCGCAATGTGTTCTCGCGCGCTTTGATCTCATCTTCGCGCTGCGTGAACAATTCATCCCGCGTAGCGCCGCGCTTGATGATGTCGCTCAGTTCTGGCAATTCTTGCGGTGCAACATCTGGCGCGGCATTGTCCACCGGCGCATCTTCGGCGGCAGTGCCCATGCCTGCATTGCGCTCTAAAGCGTCAACCTCATTCGCCATAGCTGATCCAGGCGACATCTGAGTCGGCGCATCAACAACAGCTACAGCTGCAGCAATAGCACCATCGACTGATTCGGCATTACCGATGTCGGCCACGGTCGGAGCGGGTGCCTTGCCATGGAATGAGCCGCCAGCAAGTCCGCCCATCGCCGCACCAGTGACAAGGCCCATACCAGCAGCTTCTGGAACGCCATCAAGTAGCGGCTTGTTCATCGCTACGTTTTGCCAGATTTGCTCTTGCGTGGATTGCGGCAATTCCTCAAAGACGCCCTCAGATATCCCGCCCTCTACAATGCGTCGCGCCACACCCTTGCTGGTCAGGTTTGAGGGCCCGCCGGCCAGCATCGTATCGACGTCAGCAATGCCGAGTTTGTGCGCAATACGCCCACCAGCAGCGCCGAATGCAGCGGTGCCAATGCCAGAGGCAAGTGCTGCGCCGGACTGACCAAGCGTCAGTTCGCCGTTTTCCGTGCCTTGTCTAATTGATTCTGCAGATGAGCCGGCGCCGACAACACCCTCACCAATTGCGCCGGCAGCCCACGGCGCAACCTTACCGAGAACAGAAACGCCGCGTCCGGCCAAGCCTCCGAGCGCCATGGCCGGCAATGATTCAACTGCAGCGTGCGCAATAACGCTTGGATTTTCAATCGCGGATTTGATTGTTCCAGTAAATCCTTTTGCCTCGCTCACCGCCTGATTTGCCGCCTGCTGCTCTGGTGTCAATTCCGCATCAAGCGCAGCCTTCCATTTTTTCGGTTGGAAGCCAAGATTTTCTTCCGCGAACTTGCCGGCACGCCCACCGGTGCCAATATCGTAGAGGCCGACGACAGCCTCAGGCACTGAAATTGCGCCCTTCAGTGCGGAAATGCCAACGTCCTTTGCGCGATCCATCAAAGACGCGCTTTTCGGCTTTGCGCCACCGACAAAATCCAGCATCTCGCTATCTGAATAACCGGCAGCGCGCGCCCCGTCGAAATCGAATTGCGTTCCGCCGCTGGATGCAAGAAAGCCCGTGATCTCTTCGTCTGAGTAGCCCGCCTTGCGAGCGCCTGCGATGTCAAATGGCATGGTTAGTATTTAATCTTTCCAGAGGATTCTTGGGATGGCTTTTTCTGTGTGGTGCTGCCACTCATGAAGCTGGATAGTGGCGGTCGGTCGCCACCTTTTGTGTTCACTGGTGCCGCCGGCGTACTTTGCAGCGCGTCGCGCAACGCTCTTGCCTTCTGCGCCGCCTGCGCTGGGGTCATTTCCCCGAACTTGTCTTCGGCCAAAATCTTGGTCGCAATATCCTCCAGCGGGATTTCCTTTTTCTCGAAGATGAACTTGTCGATCTTCTCTGAGGAGTATCCGAGTGACTTCAAATATTCTGCGTTTTGCATAAGCGCAGTAGGACCGCCGCTTTTACCGCCGCCGAATCCAGATTCGAGGCGAGCCAGAAGCATTTCAAATTTCTTGTCATCACTTCGATCTTTCTGGTCTATGTGCGCCTGATCTAGTTTTTCTTTCAGCGCCAACTTCCTCTCTTCAATGGCAGTCTTTTCATCACCGGCCAGCATGGCCCTTCCTTCCATGTATGCTTTTGGGTCGCTAAGAAAGGTTTCTTGCAACGCGTCTCGCTTTGCTTCGTCCAGTGTTCTGCTACGCGTTTTCCCCTCTACCGCCTGCCCGTTGATGTCTTTCTGCGCGCCAGCCTGCGCATCGATCTGCGCCAGAATTTCCTGCGCATTCTGCTTTTGCTGGACGGTCGCGTTCGGATTGGTGAGCACGGCATTGAACTGCGCGCGCATGCTGTCAACGTTGCCCTGCATGCCATCCTGCAATCCGATTGCATTGGCGCTGCCTTTTGACAGGCTTGTAACTGGATCTGGCGATACTGGGATCTGTTCGCCCATCTTGTCGCGCGCGACTGCTGAAAACCGCTCTGCCGCCCTGCTTTTGAACGACTCCTCGATTGCCATCAGGCGCGCATGCGTGTCCAACTTGAGATCAGCCGCGCGCTTATCCGCGTCCTCCTTCATGCTATGCTCAATAAGGCCGGATGCCGTGTCGGTGCCGGCCTTCAGTGCGCCACCCCAATCCAATCCCATTATTGCGCCCCTTGGTTGATCAATCCAGCCGGGGCACCGGGCGCGCCGCCGTTTTTATTCGCGGCTTCTTGCAACTGCTGCTCGGAGACGTTGAAGCGCTCCATGATGCCTGTGACAGCCATATGCATCGCTTCGCCGAGGACTTCTTTTGTCGCATCCGGATCATTTGTCTTCTGGAGAAAATCAAATGCCTTCAGCATCAGAACAGTCGTTGCCGGGACAATGATTTGCGGCGGCAGCGTTTTATTACTCTGGGTCCATAGCATGTACATCAATGTGATGACGCCTTCAGACAGTTTCTGCGGCATTGGCCCCGGCTTATCAAGCTGCTCCAACATCATCTTGTGCGACGACTTGTCGAACATGATGCGCATCCCTGATAGGATGGTCTTATCGAATATGGGCTTCAGGTCCGGCGGCATTTGAATCTTAGCGATAATGGAATCGACATCGATCTGGCCGGATGCTCCAGCGTTTGGAATTTGCGGTTCTTGAGGCGCTGCTGGTTGCATGTTATTTTCCATTGTCGTTCCCATTAATAGTTGATCATGCCACGACGCCACGCCGCACGCCGCTTTTCGTCTTCTGTCGCGACGCGGGTTCGCTCAGCTTGAGCGCGCGCAAGTTCAGTCTCTGCTTTCGATTTATTTGATGGCACCAGTCCGCCCACTGTTTTCAAACCGATATCGACCATCTCTTTGTTGTTTTTGACGAATGAACCTATCTTATCAATAGTGCCACCGCTATTGAATGGCATCTGCCCACCCGTGCCAGACAAATCTGTTGCTGGACTTGGCGTCTGAAATGCGCTGTTGGTCGATAGCGCGTCCACCTGCATCGCATTCTGCGCTTGCGTAGACATCGGCGCTGCAGCGGCATCTACTACCCCGGTCGCCGCCTGTCCTCCAGCGGCTGCGGCTTGATCCCCTACTGATCCAATCATGCCGCCGCTGGACGCATTCGCGGCCCCCGCATCGATCGTTGTTGCGAAGTCTCCACCAGGGAGAGATGAAACCGATGATCCAGCAGCATCGGCACCAGCACCAAGAGCCGCGTCAGCCCCGACTCCAGCCGCTGCATCTACCGCCTGCATCCCGCCAACCTCACTACCGGCACCACTTAATGCGCCGAACGCGCCAGTCGCCAGACCCGCCACACCGCCAACCAGTGAAATCATGCCGCCGATCTTGGCTAATTTTTCATTCCCGGTAATGGTCCCGACAATCGTCAATGCGCTGCCAACCATCATGGCACCACCAATGATCATTGATGTCATGCTCGCGCCAATTGCAGTTACTGCAGCAGCGCCAGCCGCAAAACTACTGGCCGCCATAGCTATAACAACCACCGGCATTGCGTAAGCGCCAAATGCTGGCCCGCCCACCGGGTCACCAACAGGCATCTCCACAGCCAAGCGACGCGAACAGGACGGCGATAAATGCATCTTTGGCGCGTCGAACGCACTCGCAATATGATATGGAATTGGCCTCACGTTATTTTCCTTTTGAATGGGTGCTCTGTAACTGTCCAGTATGTAAATTGTTCGTCTTCCCAAGTCATCACAAACCCGAGCTTGACGCGCAAACGATGATCTTCTTCCGCAATTGGTACGCGTGTAGATGCATAGCCGTATTCATCGATCAATGGGTTCAAGAATTCCGCGATATTTCGACGTGAAATGGCTTTCCCATGCTCGAAAGGCATAATGTGTATCTCCGGTCCACGCGTCGCTACGATTAATGAATCCACTCCGGCGCGCTGCGCAATTGATACTATCCATCCATCTAGGCTGTTTGTGCAGATGCCGACTGAGTTGAGGTACTGCGCCAAGCTTTGCGATGGAATCACTAAGCTCTCCCACCAGGAATACTTGCAAACAAGCCACGCGCCCCACCGGCGATGGTTCCTGTCGTCGATCCATTAGGTGCTAGATCGGCGGCAGTTGTGCCAACAACATAGATCGCATCAGCGAACCCGTTCTCACCAACAGAGCGCAGAAGAGCAGCCTTCCGATCTGGAGAAAGCTCTGTGCTTTGGATGATATTGTTCACCAGCGTAGTCTTGTTCCTCGACTCTGTATCGCCGAGCGACGCTTGCATTTTGTATCGATCCGTGGCGTCCTGCATCTTCGCAAGCGTCATTTGCTGCGTCTGATCTGCTTGCTGCAATGCCTTCTGATTATCGGCGTCTATCTTCTGCTGGGAGAACTTGTTTGCCGTGTCAACGTTCTGCAAGCGAGCCTGATTTGAAAGTGCCGCGTTGTAGTCGGCTGCCTTGGCGTAGACTCCTGCATCATTTTGAGCAATCGGCAATGCAGCATTAATTGCTGCGGACTCACCTGCAGAGGCTGCCATACTGGAATTCAGAAGCCCGTGCGCGTTTGCTTCGCCCTTTGCTCGCTCACGCGCCGCATTAATGTATGGACTGTCCTCGCTGAGCAATGAATTTAAACTGCCGGAAACTGTCTCATTTGCGCTGTTAACATTGCGCCTATCAAGGCCTCCAAGATTCAGCATGGACGGCGATGTGGTCTGTGTCGCACCTCCAGTCGTTGCAGTCTGTACGCCGAACACGCCACTTCCGGTGTTATAGTTTGGCGCGTCAGTCGATGAGAGAAGCCCGTCGCTAAGTGGCTGTTGAGTGTTATCCGGCTTCGCTGCGGTGTTGAACCAGTCTCCCAGCTTGGCGGTTGTATTCGGATCAAGTGCCATGATGCCCCCTATCAGTCATATTGCGCCTCATGACCCGCATATCATGCCTCCTTGATGATTTCGATTTCGGAATAGACTTCATTAACGCCAGAAGCTAGTTGTACACCAAGGCCGTTTATTGCGCGGACAGAGGCTGTGTAATGTCGCAATTCAAATACATTTGTTGAAGCTATAGTGAATCTGCCCACCACGAAAGATCGAACATTACAAGGGTCCACCGCAGTATCTGCAAATGCATTTTCCGTAGTCCCGATAATCTGGTTCGCTGCCGTTGTTGTGTTGTACAGCCGTAGCTGGTTGTTCACGCAACACGGCGCACTTGCCCGTACACGATACGTGCCAGCAGGTAGCGTAATCTGGCTGGACGCTAATGACGCCCCCGTAATCGTGTTTGCCGCAACAGTGTTCAGTGTCCTGGTGACAGTTGTTGCTGCTACGCTTGCACCTCCATCTGTGCCACTAGCCTTCTCGTCACGCACTATCATTATTTGATTAGTGATAGCTTTTGCAGCAAGTGTTGCTGCAATCTGCGTCTGCACAAATGCAGTTGTAGACGGTCTCGTTGTATTATTCCCAACTGTTGCGGTCTGAAAAAAACCCTCCGAGTTAAGTGAAGAAATCGGCATGCGATCGGCAACAACACCAATAAACTGGAACCGAGTTCCATCATAAATAATCTCAACTACCGCGCCAGATGGAATATCACCCGCAGCTAACGCAGTTGTCCCATTCTTGGTGATCGCCTTCGCCCCGAGACTGTTAACATTGATTGTTACGTTGGTAGTATTAGCGCCGGAAGATACAAATCTAAATACCTGTCCGGCTGCATATGCAGTAATCGCAGGAGTGGCAGTTGCGGTAATAACGTTAACCGTACCTGTCGCCGTGCCACACCAGTTCGCGGATTGGTTCTGTGTATCTGTCGCACTAGATACGCCGAGCTTTGTCCTGGCAGACGATGCGGAAATGGCTTCTTGGCCAGTTGCGCCAGAATTGACAAATACCGGCAAGCCACCGTTACCTGTCAGATCTGCCATCTTATCGAACCCCGCCTTAATCGAGGAAAATTCTGCGCGAATGGTGGCAGATGATCCCGCCGACCCGGTTGATGGCGCCCCACTGCCTGAGTAATAATCGTTTGCCATTATCTAAGCTTTCTTCTGGGGGTGAAATCAATCAGTGCTCCACTGAATTTCAGGGGAGAGAAGTAATCGGAGTTCGAGCGAAGTACGATTGACACGTTTTCTGCTGTGCCGGTCATGTCGCAATCTGCGGGGAGGAGTGTTCTGCCGTCCCACACGAATGCATCCCATGTGAACGAATCCCATGCAGCGGGGGAAAAGCTGGTTTCTATCGTTGTGGATGCTGGCTGGTCAATTTCTGTGCTGCCGTATCCGAGTTCATAGCTGAAATCGAACTCTGCATAACCAGTTCCAGCCACCTCGAATGTGATGCCGCGAAAGCGTTTGTTGATGCGAGGACTTTTTAGACTGTCGAATGCGAGATGTATGTACGACTCGATCGCGTCGCCGTCGAAGCTTGTGCCCCTTTCCATCTGGTACACATAACCATTGTCGGAGCCGAAGAATATCGATTCAGATCCGTCATTCATCTCTGTTGAGCATGCGCACTTGACTACGTGAGCCAACAAGACCGGCATCATTCCGATCAGTTTTTTATTGTCGAATGTCGCGTAGACCGCATATCGATCGGAAAAGAACAGGCGATACTGATTCTTGTCTCGCACAACACAAGACTCATTTGTTTTTGTGAGTTTGTCGCTGAGCCATGTTTGTATTCGCCGCGATAGGGTGGCATCAGCAAAATTTCCGAAAGCCTGCGATGCCGTAAGACCGGTAATACCACGATCGTCGAACATGATTGTCGCGCCGATGTTCTGGACCGAATACGCAATCGCGCCAGCCTCCCGCTTGTACGTGACCAGATTCCAATCAGCCACGCCGCTGCCGTACAAGATCCCGATCGAATTGCGCGTAAAGATCGCCAGCGCACCACCAGACTCAGATCCTGGCTGGTCTTTGAATCCTGTCACGGTGTCACCCATCGCAAGTTCTGCCGCGCCAGTGATGGCACTCCATGCGAACGGCGCACCCGGCCCGGAATGCTGCACGGAACCCATGAAGGAAAAGAAAAGCTGGTTCTTGTGCGCGAAGATGTGTTCCGGCGCATCTGTCGCCATCCCGGTCACGATAGGGATAAATGTCGTCCCATCGAATTGGAATCCGCGATTCTTCCCGTCGCAGCCGTACATCTTTTTCGTGTTGGCCCCGCCGCCAAAGCTTTCATTGATGAAGCTGAAGCGTCCGCTTGGAACGGCAAACGTAATCGCGCTGCTGTTTCCGGCGATAGTGGCTAGATTGAGCGATGCGCCAACATTGATATTTTCAGATTGGAATGTGCCAGTTTGCGATGCGAATATAAATCGCCCGCCAGCCGTTCCTGCTGCCCAAGTACCAGATTCAAGAGTGACACCGGTAATCGTAGCCGTCGCGCCGGATGTCGCGCCGGTGATAACGTTCCCGACTGCGATCTCGGTAGTGCCGCCGGAAGTGAATCGCAGTTCGCGCCCAAGAGCCACCTGAACCCACCCGCTGGCGCTCGACTTGTACATATCAACCGCCGTGCCGCCGGCATTATTGCGGTAGGCATAAACGATGTCGTTGTACACCCACGCGCCAAGAATGGAACCAGAACCAGGCACTGCAGCGATGTCGCTTCGGTACACGTCAGCAGCCAAGTTTAAATATTGCGCGTTCAGGTCTGCCGTTGCCGCCCCGCCGGATACTTGCGCACCAGTGCAAGTGCCAACGACCGTGACGCCGACCTTGATATTCCCAGTTGAAAAAGTGCCAGTGATTTTGGTCAGAACCGCCTGACCAGAAGGCAATGCAATCACAGTGCCGAAGCTTGTTCCTGCGTTATCGGTTAGGACATCGCCAACAACGACCGCCCCAGTGAGTGAAACGGCAAGAGTGCTATACAAAGCATCTGACGGTCTCGCCTTCCCGCTAAATCGCTCGTATCCAGCAACGCTGTCATAGCCGCCATTGATGTTGTGCTCATAGTTCTGCGCTTCTCGAAGATACCCGCTAGGGATTGAAAGCGCCGGCGTCACAACATCAAGACCGCCAGCAAATGGAATGAACTCGGTCTTGACCTCGACAGGTGGAAGTTTTCTCATCTACGCCAAAGCTCCCGCCATAAACGTCGCTGGCAACTGATCAGCTTCCAATTGCGCCATCAACGGGCCGACATTGCGCATACCTTTTGAGTACGCTTCCTGCGCTCCCTCGTATTCCGCATATGAAATCAGCCCCATCCAGACCAGCAGCATGTGATATTCCTCCGGGAATAGCGGCTCGGAAGAATCGACCGTCATTGCTTGCGCGCGCTTGAAATACTCGCCGGCGCAGGTGTAAATCGCATCCGGATTCGGCCAGAACGCAATCGACTTATCTGGCTTGATCGTGAATTTCATAGGGCGCTCTGATACGGAGCGATTCCCCCCGAACAGGTACACGTCTTTGAAATAATCCCAATCGCAGTACGTCAGGCGTTGTTCGTCTGCAGTGCCGGTCGCCGTCAAATAGATGCGGAATCCGTCCCGCTTCCATGTTGCCAACTCAGTCAATGACACGTCTGCCAGCGAATAGACCTGAGTCCCAGCGACGGTATTAAAGGAGAAGTCGTTCTGCAGGAACTTCCAGTTCTTGCGCTTGTTTTGAACGTCCTGATCCGCGCTTAAGATCCAGTCAACAATGCGCTTTAACTCGCCCGTCTGACTTACGACCGAAGCGGGGCCAGTCCCAGAGATCCCGGCCTCCTGACGAAGCCGTTTGCAGAGTTCGAGGAATGTCATTAGGCTTGTGCCAAAACGGCCCGTAGCCAATCAGCGCCGCGAGGATGCCGATCCTCAACAACCGAAAACGGATACTTCAACGCGGTATGTGGAATCTGAACGTCATGCATCACGCCGTCTTCGCCTCGGCGTCGCTCCTGCGTAAATGTCGTCAGCTTTCTCGTGGCGAGGCAATCGACAAACTTGCGCTTAACCGTCTTTGTTTCGTTGCGCTTGAATGTTTCGCTTTGGCCGTTGTTGAATATCTGAAATACCTGCTCAGCAGTCGGATCTGTCACCGAATGAATGTGGATACTGACTGGCTCTTCCATAAATGCCAGCATCGCCAATTTTTCACGGTCAACCGGGCGATCGACAACTTGAATGGTCGCAGCCTCAAGCGATTCACTGGCTGGGCCGGTGCTGCTCATCTTGCGCTCAACGTCCTGACCAATGACCTGCTCCATCGGCTCAAATGCTTTATTCGGCGCGACGTTTGGAATACCTCTTGGCATAATTGATTGCCTCCTGAAATGAAAAGAGCCTCCGAAGAGGCTCCTTGTGGGTGAAATTGTTTGACGGCTAATTAAGCGATGCGGGTGAACTCAATGGTGGAGCCGACATAAACACTGGTCGTGTCAGCATGCGCGGCGTTCTGCGCAGCCTGCAGTTGAATTGTTCCGCCAGTGGAAACAACCATCGTTCCTTCCAGCTCGGCATTGATGATTGCCGTGGTAGAACCAAGCAAGGTTGCGGCATCGGTTGCCGTGGTCGAGTGCTGAACAACTACCGCACTCGCGGTGTGGGCCCGCGCGGTACACTCCATCGAACTAAGGACTGTGGTTGTGTATTTGAAGCCAAGCTTCATGCCGCTGTTTGCGGTAGCAACGCCAGCAACGTGGACTTTGAATTTATACGTTCCGGCCACCACGGTGGTAGAAGCGCCAACCACGTTTGTCAGCGTGGTTCCTGTAGTGCCAGTAACCGCATCAAACTGAGTGCTGACTTTCGCCACTTTGTATCCGCCGATGCCGATATCGGTCAGCAGCTTTGCCGTGCCCATTGGATCGTCGAGCGTAATCGTCCGCGCTGCCGCCATTGCGCCGACAACGAGTGATACGGTTGTATCGCCGGTCTGGTCCGTACAGGTAATGGCTACTTTGCCCTTGCTCGCTGTAGTCGGGAAAATGTCAACACTGCCAGCGGTGCCGGATGCGCCAGCATCAAGGTTTGTTAAGGTCAGGTTGCGGAGTGCGCTTGCATCCTTGTTTGAGTCAACGACTATGGCCTTGCCGGCGGCAACAGTGCCGTTTGTGATGCCGTCGATCTTGGCAAGGTCAGATGCAGCGATACCATCCAGTGCCGCCAGTTCTGCAAGATCAACCTCGTTTACGGTATTGTCGGCAGCGGTGACTTTGAGGACAGCACCCTTCTTGAATGTCAGGCTTTTTTCGATAATTGCATTTGTAAATTGCTTCCACAGCATGATATTTTTCCTTTACTGGAGTGTCCGGCTTGGCCGGGTATTTGTGGTTAAGGCGTAAAAAAAGCCCGCACGTGGCGGGCTTGTTCTGCTGTTATTAAGCGGTTTGCGGACGATCTGGCAACATAGAAATATTCTTCGCTGTCGAGCAAGTGACGCCGCTTGCGGTCCAGCTCGAAGTGCCTGGCGTGAAAGTCGATGCACTTGGCGCGGTACGCACCAGGTTGTATGCGATCGGGCAGAAGTCGTCCGGCAGCAAGGGGAACTGCGGCGGGTTACGGAAGGCACCGACAGTGGTTGTTACGCCAACGTCAGTATCTTCAATAGAGCCTTGACACAACTTGATTGCCCCGGCTGCATTCACGCCCCAAACAAGCACGGTTGCCTTATTAACTCCAAGCGGGACAAACGCGGCTCCAGTACTGGCATCCGTAGTAGGCGATGCGGTGTTGGTTTGTGCGCCCAATGTGGTGCCGAATTTGCCATTGATGACGCATTCAGTCGTGACAGTGGTGGTGTAGGTGCTGGTGGTGCCCAGTACGAAAGCAGCGCTCACCATATTCTGAGTGAGGCCGCGCGCAGCTAATCGATCCATGATGTTTCCTTTATGAGGTTGTTTGGGCGCTATTCAAAGCGCCCATGTGATTTAGTTCGAGGTGTTGGTTGTGCCAACTTCAGCAACTGCCATCCAGCCGTTATTGGCGACCAACACGGCACTCCAGAAGGTCGCGCCGACGTACCCGCGCTGGCCCAAAGGATCAGACTTATCCTTTTGGGTATGCGGGATATGAGTTGGAGAGACGCTGTTCGCGCCACGCAACGCAACGTCGAACGCGCCATCGGCACCAACAACAATCATCGGGTACACGTCGATGTTGGATGCAGATGTCGAATACAGGTCAGTGGAGCCAACAGCAGCACCAGCGTCCGCATAAGCACCCAACTCTTTCGACACGATGAAGCGGAAGCGCTCGCACGAACCGATTTCGTTTTCGTTCAATGCGGTCTTGTTGGCATACTTCGCAACTGGAACGAAGTTCGCCAGATCGCGGATGTCAGGCTCGCAATCTGTGTGGCAGAACACGAGGAAACCTGCCTCGATTGCGCTGGTGTCGTAATTCGCACTAGCGGAAATCACCTTGTTCTTCATAGCAGCGCCATTTGCTAGCAAGCCTTTGGCAATGTGGCGTAACAGATTCAGTGATACCGGCTCATCAACAGTTGCGCGAGTGGTACCGCCGGCATAGTATGCATTTGTGCATGCCTTCATCGAACCAAAGCGGATCATCTCGCGCACCAATCCCATACGCTCGCCGCACTGGATTTTCTGATCTTCCGGAATATCATCCTCGTACAGCTCAGCCGCCTTGTCTGTGTAGCTGTACAAGCAACCGTACTGCTGAATCGTGACGGACACATCGTGGTAAGTAAGCGCGTCCGCAGTTGGGGTTACGCCTTCCGAGATAACGTGCGCGGCAGCAGTCAACGACCAACGGTTGATTGTGTTGGCGTTGGCAGTAGTTGCGCCGTAAGGTAGTACGCGACGATACGTGATGTTATCGCCCTGCCTCTTTGGCATCGCCTTCATTGTGCAGCCGAGCGCCAATACTTCGAATGGAACTGCATGGGCGATCATCTCGCCCTTGATTTCATTAATCCGCCCCGCTTGGGTGCTATATCCTTGAGTGGCCATGATCTTCTTTCTTAATTAGGTTTTCTTGCGAATTTTGTTGAAGCCGGCGTTAAGGCCGGCTATATCTGGGATCAAGCCCGGTGCCGTGTTCGGTGTGCCCGTAGGCGTAACCGCAGCTTCCAGACGCTTGTCGTTTCGTTGTTTTGTGGATGGCCTGGACTTCCATTCGTTGAAGGAGTCCAACTTGTCAGAGATGTATTCCGCGTCCCAACTGTTATCCAGTTGCTGGCGTTCTTCTGCGGGGAGAGTGCCTTTCCATAGAGTGAAGTCTTGGCTCTTGACTGTTTCTTTCCAGCCGCGATGCTTCATCGATAGGAGTTTTTTCTCGTTTTCGCGCTTGATTTCTTCCACTTGAAGCGCAAACCGCTGCTCAAGTTCGGTGCTGTCGAATGTGCTTTGTGCGGGGGATTCAAGCGATAATTCGCTCAGATCCTCGGCGAGCGCTTCGGCCAACTCCGGGAAGGTATCTGCTAAACGTTTCAGCTTTGCGCCGGCCAATTTCACCGGCTGCCCGGGTGGTGTCGCCTTCATTTCATTGATGAGACGCTGCACCTCGCCGAACTTGCCGAATACCTTGCTTTGGTTGCCATTAATTTGGGCTTCCAGTTCGTCTACCCTCTGCGCTTTCGCCATCAGGGCTTTGAACTCGGATTCTTTGAAGCTCCCAATCATTGGCTCTTCAGCCTGTGCTTCCGGCGCTGCCGTCTGTTGATCCGTCGATGCCTCAGTCGCTTTCTCAGGTGCCGCTTCAGTAGTTGCGGGTTCTGGTGGCGGAATTTCCACGGGAGGCTCTTCGCCTCGCGTTCTGTTGAAACCGGCCTCCAACGATGCATCTTCCTGTTGCGATTGATCTACGTCCTGCTGGCTGTCTACGTTCTCCAATTTTTTCTCCACAAAACAAAAAAGCCACCTATCGAGGTGGCTTTCAGTGACAACAAGGGGCGTTTCCGTCGCTTGTCAAAAGTGCCGGGGCCAGTGATGGCGCCGACGAATGCTTAAATTTGTTCTACTTGGCGGACAGGAGTCTCTTTGTCCATATCCAGAATGCGCTTGATCTCAAAGATTCGACCACGTAGGCGCGCCGTCTTTTCCGCGTCAAGCTCTCCATCGTTCTGCTGGCGAAGCTTGGCAAGTTCCGCCTCATAGTGCGCCTTGATCTTTTTCCAAGTATCGGACCGCCTATCCAGATCGTTTAGTATCCTCATTCCTGAAACGCGCGGCCATTGTGAGCACGGCCTGCCGGCTCAGTCGGAGGCGTCGCAACCTGCGGAGCACCTGCCGGTGGCGTCATTGCCAGTTCCTTTTGCGTGCGGAGCTTCATGGCAGTTGATGCCAAATCTGCTTTCACCTTATCCAGCGTCATGTTTCTCTTGTTCGCGTAATCCAGCATTGCAAGCCGCTCTTTAACTGCAAGCTCCTGCATCGTGGCTTCATGTGCCGCTTGGTCTCGCATTTGCTGTGCATTCACGAAAACCGTGTCGCGGTCGGTATCGACCTTGGTTTTTTCCATCGATGCGTTCGCGCCAATCTCGGCGGCTTTTACTGAGGCTTCGGCGCGGATCTGCGCAACTTCCTTCTGCGCTTCGATGCGGGGGTCTGGCGGAGGCTGTTGCTGCGCCATTTGCTGCTGCTCTTCTTCGGTATATTGGAATCGTTTAGGATCAAGCTTCTGCGCCTTCAACGCTTCCAAGATCCATTTTTTCGGATCGATGCCGAATGCCGGATCTTTAACCAGCGCGCCCATTTGCAGGATTGCCTGGTTCTGCACATCGCGCTCAAACAATGCGGATGAGCCCTTTGCGTCAATGACGAAATCACCCTTGGCTTTCGGGTCTTTCCCGTGGATTAGCAGGTATTCGTAATACCGGCGGATATGCGGCTCGGTGATCATGTCGTCAAATATCTTGGCGACTCGGCGCAATACCGTCGATGCGTTATTCTGCAGCATGGTCATGCCACCGACTGTTTCAGGAGCGCTGCCTTGCTGGCCCTGCATAAGCAGCGGCATGCTTGTCACCTTTTCGGCCATCTCCATGGCGTACTTGATGATATTCATGAGCTCAGCCTGTGCAGATTTGATCTCTACGCTGTGAATTGCGTCCGAAAACTTCTGCGTGCTGTCTGATCCATATACGCGCTTCCATATTTTGCGCGGCGTCAGCTCCCACACACCATCTGCGGGCTCTACCATGTCGGAATCGATGAAGATTTGCGGACCAGCCGATAAGCCTGCGTTGTCCAGCATATTGCGAGTAGACGCATTGCACATGCGCTGAGCGGTGCGAACTTGCCGCGCCACCCCTTTGCCCGTCCATCTGTTCGCCAGACGCTGCCATACCATCACGTCATACGGGAATTCTCCCGAGTCCAATGCGGATAATGCCGCCTTGATCACTCGATCGTTGACCATCGTCACAATGACGGAGACTGTCGTTCCTTCTTCGCAATCGCAACCAGCAGCCATCAAATCTTCTCTATCTGCGGTGCCGTGGTAGTACCATATTTCGAACTTGTCCTTTTCCGACTTGCTGCGCTCATCTTCCAGATACTTTTTACCCGGCCCCTCCTTGAGAACCATGTCGATCTGACTATCGAGATAGGCCGGCGATCCGTCGGAATGCGTTGATCCCTTCAGGTCGCGCAGTTGACGCACGGTGATATTGTCGCGCTCCCACGTGAATGAGCCGTTGTGAATCGACTGGCCGCAAGCCGGGTCAGGAAAGAAGTTGCGCGGGTCTATGCGCTTAGAACTCGGCTTCGTTTCCTCCACAATCTTTAGCTCATAGGAACCATCTGGCCGGCGGGTTAGTGCCTTCATCTTGCGCTTGACCGGGATCGGACCTTTCAGAATTCCGGTGCCAATCTTGGCCGCGTCCTCAATCACTTGGCGCACTTCGCTATGCCACTGTGATTCGACCAGCCAATCCCATACGGTTGTTTCTGCCAGCTTGGCGCACTCCTTCGCCTCTTCCAGCATTTTTTGTGCGATCTCGCCGGCGGGCGCAGTTTGCCCTGCTGCGTTCGTAATCGGCGTCTGGTCCTGAGTGGCGGCAAGGATGTCCTGCATCGGCGTCGGGCCAATACCGAAAGGCATGTCATCGGTCGGGAGAAGCATGTCGGCAACGCGCGCGCTGCCCATATCAACATACGGCTGCGTTATGTTGACGAACACATTGCTCTTGGTCGTGCGAACCTGCACATCCGATGTCAACCCGCCATTAAGAGTGGCTGATTTGCTCAGCACCTCCTTGCGGTTCATGTCATCTACCCCGTCGTAAAACTCCTCATCCTCCTCCCACTCCTTTTCTACGCCGGATTCAGCACGGCCATCTACCGCATCTTTCCGCTTTGCCGAAAGAGCAAGGGCGAACGCCTCCAATTTCGCAATGCGTGACTCTTCCTCGGCGCTCACTTCATCCGATTGGTATTGTTGTGTTGTCATTAATTATCTAAGTCCGCGACGCTGCGAATACGCGAAGAAGCTCGTGGCTGCATCAACCGGCGTCGAACTTTCTACGCCGCCTGACATTGGGAAATATCGAGCGGCGAAATATCGCCCCCCGAAGTATCTGCGCCCGAACATTAGGTAAGATCCAAAGTAACAGCACTGCGATTGCCGTCAGCGTCAACAGTTGCCGTAATCACATCTTTGTCGTCTGCCACATTTCGGAACTTGGCTGTTGCTGTCTCCATGCCACTCGATTTGCCGAGCATCGCGGCCATGAATCCGCGCATAGCCTTAACCGCAGTTACCGTACCCGTCATTACTTCCGCCCATACAGCGGTAACTCCGGCAGACGATAGTGCATATCCCGTCTTGTCATTGTTGTTGGTCAGGTTCGTAGCAGTCGTAATCGTGCCGGCTGTGATGTTGGTCGGGCTGGCGATGGATGATGGAATCGTAACGCCGGCAGCGGCGGAGATTGCCTGCCCTGCAAACTGCGTTGCATTGGCCTTGACTACGCCGGATGTGAAATCGAGTTGGCCTGTGCCAGTGCCGGACGATAGCAGCACGCTTGCGCCGATATCGCGTGCTGTCTGAGTTGTGCCGGCCACCTTAATTACGTCCACGCGACCGTTGCTGTCGATAGAATGCAGATTCCAGTTTGGCGGTGTCGTGCTAACGAACCTAGGCGTAATCGAGATATTCGATGTGCTGCTTTTCGCGCTGAATGTCAACTCGTCGGCGTTCGTTTCGCCCTGTGCCACGTCGAACACGTAAATGCCCTTGGCGTTCGTTGCGTCCATTTCAGTCGCGCTTGTATCGGTCAGCACTGTGACTGCGCCGTGATCTTTCGACACATAAGCTGTAATGTTGGCCGCGTCACCTGTTTTCGGAGCGCCCGTCGTTGTGTCGAAGGCGAACAGCTGAATTTTTTGGCTTGCTACATTTTTCTGCACGTTAAACTCCTTGATTCATGTCGTAGTAGTAGCGCGCCAAGAATGCCGCAGATGGGCCTTGCCATGCACCGATGTTGACTAAGTTTGTTGCTGCGCCGAGAGTGCCCGCTACGCCGCCGAGGCCAGACAGCCCCTTCGATCGAACGCCGGAACCGGTCGCATAATTACCGCCGGCTGCGTTGACGTAACCCGGATCGGCTTGGATATCATTGGTCTGGTATGCCCAGTTGCTCCAGTCGGTCGTGTTACCGTAGAAGCAGTTAGCGTCAAAGACGTTGCGCTGGAGCCGAGTGTTTGTTGTCAAGGTATCGGCAAAATTAATACCTTTTTTACCTGATCCGGTGTGATTGCTGATGATGTTGTTGAAGCAGGTTGTGAGCGAGATCATCGTGGCACTAAGATCTATGCCGTGCCCACCATTCGCATCAATCGTATTGTTGAAAATCGCATAACCGTAGGCAGTCGCGCTGGCTGGGACTGTCGCATTTACTTGAATGCCGTCTGACAGGTTATTAACGATCGTGTTGTAGCACATTGACACAAAAGTAGTTGCTGTCAATGCAGCGAACTGCATAGATACCGCAGGGCCGCGCACACCGTGAATGTAATTACCAATGACGGCATTACTAGGATGCTGCACCGCCACAACTTGCGTGGTTCCAGCAGCACCGCCACCGGTGTTTCGTACCTCATTGAAGGCGAAATTCCCGAATTGCCCATACCACTCACAACTATCAAAGCCGTTCTGGTCAATGATGCAATCTGTCATGCCGCAATTGGTGACGTTTGACGGACCAGTAACACATGGGACCGTTGGGCTTGTGCCTACTTTGCGAAAAAGGCTGACGTGCTTAACATCCCAGCTTGCATTGATAAGACCGCCACGGTACGCAATGCGAGGCCTGCCGTTGTAGCCGATTAGTGTTATAGGCCCTTGCGATGCAGCAGCTTTCGTCCCACTTGGGAATGTCCATGTACCTGCTGACCAGTCATAGTCATCGGAACTCGGATCTAATGTTCCAGCGCCACGGATGTAAATGCGATTTCCCGGCAACAGCGGAGTCGCCAATGCTGGCGTCGATAAGCTGCCGGTTGCGGCAGAAGCGTAGTTGATCAAGCTTGCATGCGCGCCACCGATGCGATACGTGGCAGCGGTGATGTCCGCACTGGCGCACGGCGTGCGGTCTAGCGTGATGTTGTTCGCGTCTGTATAGCCAGTGATGACGAAATAATCAAGTGCAATAGCACTGCCGCCAGTCTTTGCGGATATGCGCAAGACATTACCAATCATCGCCGCTGTGAATGTGGCGCTCGCGTCTGTCCAAGTAGTTGACGCTACGGTGCATGTACCGGTTGTGCTGCTAACCTGTGGCGCATCCTGATCGCTGTAATCAGTGCCTGCGTTGGTAACGAACGGATCGAATCCACCGCCGTTTAACTCATTGCCGCCCGTGCGGACGCGCCACGCGCAACTGTTGTTTGCAAATGTGGATGCCATTAGGTGAATACTCCGCCCATGTTGATCTTGTATGCCGTGTTGGGCAGCGCATAGCTAAACAAGCCGAGGTTCTTAACGTTCACTCCAGGCGTGAAATCATTGCCGGCAGCGTTTGCGTACTGAGGATCTACGGTCAAATCACCGACAAGCGGGCCGTCAACTGCTGGGTTAATCGACCATGTAACCGCACTGCTCACGGTATTGAAATTTGTCGTGTTGCCGTAGTAGTCGTTGTATCCGAAGAGATAACGATATTTCTGCGTGTTGAGCTTATTGGTATCCGCGAAGTTGACAGCGTACTTACTCGCGCCAACGTGATTGCTGATGATGTTGTTGGCTATGATGTGGTTGCTGATGCCGTTCGCTGCGAAGTTAAGGCCATGACCACCATTAGCATCGAACGTGCAGTTCATGATCACCAATGGGATTGGCGCTGAACCGTCTGTCTCTGTGTCTTTGTAGCCGTCGCCGCCATTGCCGTTGATCAGACAATTGTGCATCGCGCCATAGCATCCGTTTGAGATAATGCCGTTCGAACGCAAGCCGTGAATCCATACCCCATAGATAAATCCACCGCCGTGGCGATGAGCAATCCCAAAATTGGTACTGGCTGCCGCGCCGCCTCCTGTATTCCGGATCTCGCAGCAAAGCATTGCCCCAGATGCATTTGACCCGTTGCCAAACTGCGCGACTTGGCCGTCTATCCCATTAGTGTCGAATATGCAGTTGTAATAGCTGGCTGTTGTCACATCAAACCATGTGTGCGTCGTCCAAGTAGCATTGGACTGAAAGAGTGATAGGTTTTTCACCCACACATAAGAACCAGTGAACCACAATATTCCGCGATGAGATATTCGTGGACGCCCGTTATAACCGACGATTTTTGGGTTCCCTCCTGTGATGTTACCGCCACTTGGGAAGCTCCAATAATCCGCTGACCAGTCGTAATCAGATGAGCCAGGATCAAGCGTTCCACCGCCTCGGATGTTGATCGTGTTGCCGCCGATTAGCGGGGTTGCCAGCGCAGGGTTGTTCGAACCGCTGCCACTAGATGAGGCGTAATTCTTGATATGTACGTGCGCGCCGCCCAACTTGCACACTCCGCCTGAGCCTGCACCGGTCGCACAGTTACGATCAACTGTTGCGTTATTCGTGTCCGCGACAGCAGTCACAACGTAATAATCTGCCGTGAAATTCGTCCCGCTTGCAATGCGCAGCACGTTGCCAATCATCGCGGCTGTGAACCCACCGGTCGCGCTGCTGATATTTGCCGACACGCCTGATGTGGCGAGATCCGTCAACGACAATTGAGCCGCATCTTGATCTGCGTAATTCGTGCCCGCGTTGGTCACGGTCGAGTCGAAGCCGCCGCCATTGGTCTCAGCGCCACCAGTGCGGATATACCAGTTAGTGTCGCGGTTTGCGAAAGTGGATGCCATGTGATTTTACGTGCGCATCGGATTGGCGCGGCGCAGCAAGAAGGCAACTCTAATGGATGTCGTTCCGTCACCAGCGGATACTTTAGCGCGCACGAACCTCGAGACTTCGGCTACCTGCTTGAGATTCTTTATCGTGAAAGATAGCGCGGTGCCTTGCACATTGTTTATCGTGTCCCATTCTATGCCGTCATTGCTACCCTCAATCAAGATCGTTCCGCCAGCTCCGAACGTGCCATACACGTGCACTGATCTGTCAGCGAATTCAACCCATTCAATGGCGGATGTCGTAGTATTCGTCGTCGTCAGTGCATCGAAAATGATAACTCTGGCAGATCCGTCTTTTTTTCCGACGGGTTCATTTGATGTTGGATTTACTGTTGCCATTTGCTTGCCTCAGAAATGAAAAAAGCCGCTCTATGGCGGCTTGTCTACTGCGTTAATCTTTTTGGTTTGGCGGCTGGTCGCTACCCCAGCTCACGGCTCTCCGTCATCTTTCGGCGTGACTGCCATCGGGAGCCCCGTTCACGAGCCTGCATCAACCAGACGGGACAAGCCGGCTTCATTTGCTGCGTGTGCTGCTTTCCACGCCGCGCCAAAACAAAAAGGCCCGCCGAAGCGAGCTTAGTACCCCATTCCCGGGTCTGATGGGGCGAATACCGGGATGCGTGGTTGAGGCCTATTCGATGCGACTGCCTTGCGAACGCCTTCACACGCATACCGCACAGCGTCGATCACGTGGTTCTTCTTGTCCTCAAGTATCGGCAGGACTTTATCTGTCAGCTTGTCCACCTTGTAGCTGTACATGGTCAGCTCATCGATCGTATGCACACATCGCGGATGAACAATGATGTCGTAAGACTTCAGGAATTCGATGCCATCTTCTATCGAACCAGAGCCTTTGATAGCTGCATTGATCCTCGGGTAACCGTGCTTCTTCATGTAGCTGATCGTCTCAGGGCGCGAACTGTCTGCAGTAATGAACCACTTGCGCGAGTCAGGCACACCGTCAAACAGGTCTGGCAGCATGTCGATTTCACAGCCAACCATGTAGGCTTCGTGGTCAATGTAAAGCCTGCGCCCGTCTAGATAGCACCGAATCAACACAGAAGGGTCAACAGCGAAGCCCCAATCCGCGCCAAGTCTGAATGTCGCGCCCTTTGGTGCCTCAAACTCTTCAATAGTCCAGTTCTTGAAGACTCGCGCCTCACTATTCTTCTGGTACTTGCCGCGCCAGACCCATTGGTATTTGTCCGGATCGCGCTTGCGGTCGTACTCCATTTCTTCGCGGAGAACGTCAGGAAACCACGGGTTATCGTCAAAGTTCGCCTCAACGACAATCGAATCCTTCGGCGGCGTCGGGCCGCGCAACAGGACATCAATCGGATCGGCATCGCTCTTCGGGTTCCAACTGAACCAAATCTCAGACCCCGGCTTTCGGATCGTCGGGCGCAGAAGGTCAAGACTGTACTGGCTGAAGCTTTGCGCCTCTTCTACCCACGCGATGTCATAGCCTTCCAGCGACTTAATCGAATCGGCGGTGTGGTTTTGCATGCCTTGGAAGATGATCAAGCCACCGTGCGGACATTTAATCTGCGCCTCTTGGACCTCGAACATGTGGCCCACGCCCATGGCAATGATCTTGTCTTCAAGGAGCTTCTTGACTGACTGCTTAATTGACTTCTGGACTTCGCGAATACAGACCGCGAATGTCTTCTCCATCAAACACTGCTCAATCATCGCCTCAGCGAAGAAGTGCGATTTACCAGAACCACGCCCACCGTGCACACCCTTGTAACGCGAATACTCCAGCAAGGGCAGAAATACCCTTGGCGTGTCCAACTGCAAGACGCTCATTTCTTCGGATCGACAATCCGGCGTTCGATGGTGGTGATCTCTATCCCGCCAGTGAGAGCGACCTTATCATTGAACATCCCAAGGTGGCGCGCGACGCTATCCAGCGCGCCCTTCTTATCAATGAACTTTATTTTCTTGATGTCCTCGTATGCTGGCTGTCCATCCGTATCCGTGCCAGATCGCGCCGCCACAATCTCCATCCCAGCTAGTGCAGCAGCGACATCTGCATCTAACTGGTGAACTGGGATCAAACTGCCATTTTCGTCGTAGAACCTGCGAGGATCGAGGAACGCCAGCTTTGCGTACTCTTGCAGAACACGGTCTTGCGTGATCTCTGTGCGAGTTTCCCTATCCTTCATCCGCGCAGCAATGTATTCCGACACCTCAGGATTGCTCAAGATCTCAGCGGCACTAGATTCCGCAACATGGCCAGTTCCTGAGTACCCAGCACGCTTGTATGCCGCTGTAGCATTCAAGTCGATAAGATACTCGTCCGCGAAACACTTTCGCTTTGCGGACAGACCAGTTGATTTTGTTGCCATCACATCCCCGCAGGAATCCCGCGAGCCTTTTCGAAGCCCTGCTGCATCGCTGCGTCTGGTTTCGGCTGCTCAAACGGGTTATTCGGGCCCAATCCTTGATCTTGTCCGCCACTCAGCATCTGTTTTGCAGTGGCCAGAGCGGCGTCGATCGACTCTGCCGGCTGCATGTATGACCCTTCGGCCTCCTGCGGCATGCCTTCAGCTGAGCCACCTTCGCTCTGCGGCTCTTCACCAACACTGACCGAACCATCATCAGCCATTTCAATGCATATTTTCTTCATGGCGACCTTAAGTAGAAAGTTTTGTTATTCTGCGGTTGTTACATAATCTCTACGACGCGTGCTAAGCACCATTGGAAGAGCTCTTCTTCTTTTTCGTCGCGCTCTTTCTTTTCGAGTGCATCGATAACGAAATTGGCCGCATCAAGATACCTGGCCCTGTCTTTTCCATCGTATTTGTCAAACAGTTCTTTACCGAACCCATTTCCCCATTTCTCACCGTAGGTGTTGCTCCACTCAAGAGATTCACGCCAGTTATTTGGACCAGCTGCAATAGGCATTTCGATTCCTGTTCAAATAAAAAGCCCCGCTAGATTGCTCTGCGAGGCGGGTCCCATCACGGGAGGGTAAATAAGTTAGATAGCTGGCCGTATTGGCCTAGGCATCAACGCCAAATTAGCGTGAAACGTGTCTGCGAGCATGTTTGCGCCCATTCTATATCCCATGAGGGCGCAGATTACCAGCACCTGGTCGCGATCGAATGTCGGATTCGCTTCCTCGATCTCGCGGCACTTATCAGCCAGCATTGCGAGAAGATCCGATGCATCTGATTGCTCATTCATCGCACCTCCAATTGAAGAGAGAGTCCGCATAGCGGCGGCAGCGCATCCGACTTTAGCTCGGCAACTCTGCCGATGTGGCTGATGTTCACCACGGGTTGCGTGTGCGCTGGTGGTCACTCTCACGGCTGCAGATTAATTCTTAAGGCTGGCTCTCTCGTCTATCGACCGTAGTGCCTGCATCGCTTTCGCGAGTTAATCCGCATGCGTGAAAGTGCTTGTTTCCAGCAGCGGGAATTATCGCCTCCCGGCGTGTGAAGCCTTTACAGCGCCACATCCCCGACGAACTCCTTGAGCTCATCCGCCGTCGGCAGCCGCCAATTGTCGCCCTCCTCGACAAACCAAACGCCGAGATGCAACCGGAAATTGAGCTTTGGCTTGGTCTCTTGCTTGACGATGCGGCTTGTCTGCTGCGTGAGATCGTATCTGCCAGACGGACCGCATCCGAGTTGTCGGCGGATATCCGCGTTACTCATGCTATTTCTCGGTAGCGTCAAGTAATAGCTGAGACAGCATGTAGCAAAACGGCTCTCCGTTGCCGTCTTTGGGCTCGCAGCCGATCATTTCAAAAACGTGCAGCAACACATGACAGAACTCGTGCGCCAGTGCGTGAGGCGTGGCAGCGAATACCAGCCATATATCAGGCTCGTCTGGCAGTTCTATTTTTACGAAGCGCCCGCCGTTCGGGTCGTCTTTGTACGGACAAGACTGGCCGGTTTTACTCTCGTACTGCGCCCGAAGCTCTTCCAGAGTATGGCAATGCAAAATCTTTCCGGGATACGGTCTCAGCGACAATTCCCGATGTTTTGATTTTTCCATTCGCCATCTCCGGAAATGAAAAATCCCACCGTGCTCTAACACAGCGGGATTTTTAAGAGCTTGGGGTTTTCGAGGATGTCCTCAGTCCCGCCAAATGCATGCCCTTTAGTGTAACAACCCAAATGGTAGCATAAAGCAATCAGAGTAATGCACTATGAAGACAGCCTGCGCCAGAATTGCGCCACCCAAACGGCATCTTGGCGCTGTGGCGTTGACTGCTGGCGGCGCTCGGCTAGTGCTCTGAGTAATTCGCGTTCGTCGGACTTCGACAGCTTTTGGTGCTGATGCATGGCGACTCTCCAATGCAAAAAGCCACCTCAGCGGGTGGCTTTCATAAAAGGCGGTTTCCCATACAGCAGTGCGCCTATGGGGGAGAAGCATACACTAAAACAATATTCCTGTGCAAACATTTTTTCTCAACTTTGCCTCAAGTTCCGTTCTTGCATCTTCTGCAACGATTACCAAATCAGCATTGGGAAATTGCCAAACTGACCCAACGCCACATGATTTGTAGATTGCCCATATGTGGATGCGCTTCAAACTGTCGATCATGGCGTCCGTAGCCGCGCCAATCCGATTGTCCCGGGCCTGCTGCTCCTCGTCCGGATCGAGGCCATACCCATCACTATTGCCGACCAGCCCGCCCATGGTCTTTGCGCCAAGATCCCGGTCGCCATCGCCTGACATCCACATCTTCCAGCATTCAAGGCAGGCATCCAGCCCATCCGGCTTTACCCACGCATCAATTTTCGCTTCTTCTTTTCGGACTCTGCGCAACATTTAGCCTCTCCCTGGTCAATATTTACGATTCGATTTCTTCTGCTATCAATACGCCTAATCAATGCCGTTCTGCGCTTTATAGGCCCGCTCCATTCGGAAGCCCGCGCCACTTGGTAAATATTCGCCATCACTGACAAAAAACCAAAGCTCGGCAAATCTTCTGCGAATAACCCTCTTTTCTGTCTTTTTCCACCAAAGCATCCCGGTCGTCACATCCACAACTGCCATGTACTCCCATGACCAACAGTCTTCACCTGTTCTTGAGTAACCCCTGAAATTCGATATCTTCATCACTTCCCTCCCCTTTTCTTCGCTCTCTCCACCCGCCTAGCCTCTTCCTTGCGCAATCTCTCGCTTGGGAACTCATAACTGTTGGCTGGATCGCCATAAGCCCGCTGCGGTAGCGCCATGCTCCTCTCGCCGTTGTGCCGGCCTCCTGCTGACCGAATGGCGAACAGATCGACTGGCTCGTCATCGACCATAGGTGATCCTGTCTGCCAAATAGCTAAGAACCACAACAAATAATGCTGCGGCGAGACCGAAATTGCCATAATTCACACTTACCCCAATAGAGATCGCAAAACCAGAATCGACCAGTTTTATTATTAGCAGTGTCCGTAGTGTCATTTTCCACCCTCCTCTTTTTGCTCGAACCGGCTGCACGTGCCCATCTTTTTCACTGCGAATCCGCCGATGCCGCAGCGCAGGTTTATTTCCGTCTGATAGCCGCCTCCAAAGTATCCTGTGCTGTTCTTGAAATCTGATTCAAAGTGCGCGCAATTCCCGCAAGTCATTGGAACCGCCTTCGCCACATACCCTTGCTCTTCTTTTGCTTTTGATTGCTTGCTCATGTCTGCCATCGTTATTGTTTGGCCCGCTGGTTAGGCGGGCGGGTTGGCTCTACTGAACAATGGCCCAATCTTCAGCTAGAACGTCATTGACGCTAGGCACCCAAGTACTGACGGTTTCATTCACGTTTTTGATTGCCATATAAGCGCAGTACGGAACGATTCCACTTGTGAAGTGGCTCTTCGCCGCCTCAGTGGCTGCGGGATAGCTATTGGCTGGAACAAGGTAGACGAACATACCCTTGCCATTCCACCCGGCACGCGCCACCTTCTGGCCGCGCTTGATAGCTTCGACGGCCAGACCGAATGTCATGGCATCGCACAGACGATAGGCAGCCTCGAACTGCTCCTTCGGTGACCAGCTCACATAACCGGCGTGCGTTGGAACGTTCGGTTTCCCGCCGTCGAGATATTCGACCAGATAGCCCTCGTCCGCGCCGTTCTCGTCGGCAGGCAGCGTCCAACCGCGAAACGTGTTGTAAGCGGCGCGGTTCATTGCTTCTGCGCGAATGAGTTTTGTTCCAATAAACTGACTTGACATGCTTTCTCCTTTTATCCGGCTAAATTGCGCTAGCCGGTTGCGCCATCTCATTCATCACGTTTCTAATCGCATCCCGCATCTCGCGGCGCGTGCTGATTTCCTGCAATTCGTCGGAGAGCGTTACAGCCTCTTTGAGCGCTCCGAATTCATCTTGGCTACATGCCCATTCACCACTTGATTCGCACCGCGCCATGAGCCGCCTGATCGTTTCCAAGCCTGTTTTAATCGCCGACCTCAACTCGTCGCTCTGGTCTTTCGACAGCATCGCGGCAATGTTTAAACAATTTGCAACAGTCCACGCGTGCTCTGGCCGGCCTGAATCCGAGTGCAGCGCTTCGACGCACAAATGCGGTTGCAGCATCAGCTCAGTCCGGCCAGTGCTCGGCAGTGCAAACACGATCGGTAGCGTCGCAGCAAACCTCGGGCGGTACTTCTTGTTGCGTTTCTTCGATGCGCTCAATCTCATTCCTTAACAATTTCAAAAGTTCTTGCTTGATCCCCGCGACATGCTGGCTACTCCCGAACCTGCCGAGGCCAGCGAGGAAATACCGGGCGCTACAGCAGGGGCATGAAAAGTCGTATGCCGATACGGTCTTGGGATCGCCAGCTAGCGCGCATGTGGCGCATTCTTTTTTCTGTTCGCTCATCTCAGCCCTCAAATGAAATCATCGTGCCGCTCGTCGTGCGGCTCTTGTTGATCAGAGTGCCGACACATCGCAGCGAACGCGAACGCAAGCAGAGCGCCAGCCACTAGCGCCGATACCCCGGCTATGGATGCCCAGCTCATTTGCCACCCCAAATGATCGAAATGTTCAGCACAGCAGCCGCCGCGCTATACGCAACATTCGGCCAGTCTTGCGCCAGCGCGTAACGAAGCGCCGACAGGATGAACAGGGCGATGATCAGGCGCATGAAAATGGCCGGGTCGGTTAGCCAGCTCATTTCGCGCCAACGCGGCTGAATGTCCGGACCGTAACTACCTTTTCTTCCTCAACACATTCGAGTTGGTATGCGCCCTTCATCCAATCGATGGCCTCCGGCTCTCCGTGCTTTCCGCCGCCATACCAGTAGGTCCAACCAACCCACGATCCATCCGGGGCTTTCGCGGCGACCGACTTGGATTCATAGTGGCGCGAGTATTCGCAAGGGATATTTGTTTCGATTCCCCTATAACGGATTTCGTTAATTGCATCCCACTTTTCTTCTTCGGAATCGTAGATATCGTCAACATTGGCGGCTGTAATAGGCTCTTCGATTGGCTCCCCACTCCACTCCGACAGTTGGACCAGGATCATGTGTTTTATTTTTTGCTCTGCCGTCATTGGTGTTGCTGGTTTGATTTCTTCTGTCATTTCTCTTCTTCTTGTTGTCTGGTTAAGCCTGCGCCCACGTCCGGATCTCGCGGATCGGCAGCTCGGTCAGCTCATGCACGCGGACCAGCATCGAATCGCCGATATTCAACTTGCCGTGGCGGAGCTTGCTGATTACGGGTGGCGCGACCTCCAACGCGCGGGAAAGCGCCGCGTCGTTCTTGACGTTCAGCTCCTTGAGCAGCCGATTTACAAACTTGTTTGCGTCTTGTTTCTTGTCGATCATGGTTTTCTCCTTGGTTGTTATTTCCACTTACCTAATTCGCCTCTGTTGCCGCGTTCCCACTGCTTGCCGGCGTCTGTCCTGATTGCGTCAGTCGCCTCCTTGCCTCGTTTCTTTTCACCAATTCGAGGTATGCCAATGCGCGGTCGCGACTCTCAAATCTGAGGCGCAGGACGTGGCGGACTTCGCATTGATGGCGGTCGGGAGTCATGCGACAGGCCTGCATGTGCTGACAATTGGCCGCCGCATGGGCACAACAACATGCGGTGTGGCGTTGTGCTCAAATAACGTCGAATTAATGATTCCGGAATGCTTGCGATTAAAATCACTCATCGAGTCATCAAAATAGCGCGCCTTTATTGCGTGGATAACGCCCTCCGATGTAGTCATGAACCACGCATAAACATCTTCCAAATGCGGCTCCTCGTATTGATCCTCTTCCCATGGTTGCGGCAACACGCGCTTGCATTCGTGGCCTTCAATTCTGAATATCGTCCAGCCAACTTCGGCAAGTCGCGCATCTCGAATTGCATCGGCCTCCTTGTTGTGCCACGCCTTGCCATCGCACTCGATTCCAATCTTCAGAAATGGGCAGCCGAAATCAATAAAATAATTAAGCACGGGAATCTGTGGATAGAACGGGATGCCAGAGCACCGAATGTCACCCCAAACAGATTCCTCAATTGGCGTAAATAGACGAAGCCAATCAAAGATGTAGGGGTCGTTATGCATCCGCCCTGTCTCCTCGTAGTCCGCCATCCATTGCGGCAGCGTGCGCGCATACTGCTCACGGATTCGCAAAAATCCATTGAAGTCGCCACTCATGGCACGACCTTTGTCTTGAGTGCCAGCCGCAGCGCCTGAATCTTTTGCTGACCATCTTTGTTTGGCGCAGCAAGAAGCGGATGGTTTTTCACGCCCAAAGACATCAGAAGGCCTTCAGCGGCTTCGATCGGCAGTAGTTGGACGGCATGTTCCAGCGGCAATCTGCGATGCCTCACAGCTTCGATTAGCGCGGCTTGCCGGCCACCAACGTCGCGCCCAAAAGATGCCGTCCATTTCGCTGGCAATTTCTGATCCCGCGCTTCGGCAACCTGCTTCGTGTACGCCTCCTTGAATGCCATGCGTGCTCCAACTCGATCTCCATCGTTCAGCAGTGGCATTGAAACTCCCCATGCCTGCGCCATTTCTTCAGTCCAGACGGTTGATGTGTTTTCGTCATGAGGCAACATCGCCCACGCTTGCTCAACACCTGGTCGACCGTCATCAATCCTTGAAACCACGTCCTGCAATGTCAGCATGCCGCGGACTTCTTTGCGGCAGCGAGTCAAGGCAACCAGCACAGCCTGTTCACTGAACCCATCAAGGTCGCCAGCAAAGACAGCCGCGGCAGCAGGTGAAAATGTCCGCCCGCACAATTCCGCGGTAACGGCGATCGCTTCGATTACGGCGCTACTCGGCATTTGCTTCCCTTTCGGCTTGTTCCCGTGCTTTTGCCGCGGCGATTAGCGGCGCGAAGGCATCGAGGTTGGTTGCGGTCTTGTCGGCTTGCAGGGCCTTGGTTTGCGTCATGCGGGAGTTGGTCGCCCACTCGGTGCGCAGCTTTGCGCAATCGACCGACAGGAAGCCAATCTGGTGCATGGCAGCGACATAACGACTTCCATTGTGCGAAACAAAGAACGCAGCTACAGCCGGGGCCTCTGCGCCCAATGTCTTAACGATCGATTTGATTTTTGCGTTGGTCGCAGCATCCCGAATTGGCGGCACCGAATAACGATCGGTGTATGCATGCTTGTATGAAAGCCATGTTTCCAAGTTCAGCGGGTTCGGCTCTTCTTTTGGCTCTGCCGATTTTTTTCCGGTGGCGGCGTCAGCCGGCGCAATGGGTTGGCTTTTGGTGCTCTCTGAATCTGGCTCTGTTCTGTATCTGTTCTGTATCTGTTCTGTATCTGTTCTGTTCTGGGTCGTTACAGTAACGTTACATGCCGTTTCATCTTCTGTTTGTGTAGGTTGTCGACCTTCTTTTTTCGCTGCTCGATGCTTGGCAACCCGCGCCGCGCTTGAGTCAGAGATGAATTGACGTTTATCCCAATTCATTATTTCCCATGAGTCGTCGACGAACCCTTTGCGCAAGAAAAGCACCTTTGTTGCAGAAAGCTCTTCTTCGGTGATTCGCAAAGCAAAAGCAATCTCTGTTTCATGTAACGTTACAAGGGCGTTACTGCAACGCATGCATAACAACATCACCAACCGCCGCTGCATCGCCTCCGGCATACTCTGCACTTTTGGATCGTGCGAAAACTCGCTGTACATGCGAAACCAATCCATGTCACACCGCCCCTTTAAAATAATTCGAACTCACTCGGCGAATCGCGGTCATATCAACAATCGGTAAAAATTAGGTTCATGAGCATGGAGCGCACGCTGCAGCCGCTTGTTATCCGGCTGTTGTCGGCTGCAAACAAGTACCAGCGGTAGCCTACTTTCTCAATGGTTGCGCCGGCCTCAAGACGCGCTTGCAGCAGGTCTAGCGCTGGTATTGCGCCCTCTACTGCGGCACATAGGGCTGAGATGTCGCGCATGCGGATAGCGGGCCAGCCGTCCGGCTCGTGGTCAATTCCGAATCCGCGCATGCGCTGGATGAGTTCTTCGATGTCGGTCATTTGGATAGCTCCTTCGGATTGTTTTTGTTCAGCACTGAAACCATGAACTTGATTGCATCGCCGCGCTTTACTGCGCCGCCATCGAATCGAAAAACAAACCATCCGAGTTCTGCGGCAGCGTTATATTTCTGCATGTCGGCGACAAATCCGCTTCCACGTGTATGCCGTCCGCCTGTCCAAACTCCGCCTTCTATCTCGACTGCGCACATGCGGTCTGGGAATGCGAAATCGAACCGCCAACGCCGAGAAGGGTGGAATTTGTGCTCGCGCACCGGTGTTAGGGAATGAGCTTTGCAATGCAACGCGAACAGTTCTTCGATAGCCGATTTCATTCGACCCCCAGCATGTTTTGAACTATCGCGAGTAATTCCAACTCTGAATAACCATGAAGGTTTTCAAATTGCTCGCGCCCCATGTTGTGAACGCCGGTTTTGCCGGTGTGGTGCTCGGGGCAGAGGGGAATTGTCATCGTGTGGCTGGATCGCCCCCATCCGTGATTGACGCGGACGTGATGGGCTTGTGCCGGCGTGTCGTGGATGCCCATGCAATGGCGGCAAACGATGCAGTTAAGACCGACTACAGCAGCCAGGTGGCGCTTCTCTGCGGCTGTGGATGTGCGCTTCATGCGGCCACCCTCACATCAACAAGCAATGGTGAATCGTCTTGAATGCGCTTGCGGGCTATCTCGGCATATGCCGGGTTTAGCTCGATGCCGATGCAGTCGCGCTGCAGGCGATCTGCAACCAAGCCGGTGGTACCCGCGCCAAAGAATGGATCAAGTACGGTACCGCCGATCGGGCAACCGGCCTTGATGCAGATTTCCGGCAGTTCAGGCGGAAATGTAGCGAAGTGGGCTTCCTTAAACGAATGCGTTGCCATCGTCCAGACGCTGCGCTTATTGCGGAAACCATCCGGTACCGTATCTTTCCTATCAGGCCGATGCGTGCCAACGGTTTGCCCAACATGAGCAATGGCGCGCTTACTGTTTTCACGTCGAAAATTGTCTCTTGCCGATACTGTCGCCCCTTTTTCACGTCCTTGGCGGTGTATGGTTCCGTGCGATCCTGCGCCAGTATCCCAACCATCCGGTTTTTTTACTCGGCCACGGCCCCTGTCTCCGGCATCCATGCCGTGACCGAACGTCACGCCATTTGTCTCGCCGCTGACGCCTTCCCATACGCAAGGCTCGGCAATGGCATCGCGATCATAAAAATAGCGGTCCGATTTTGTGAGCATGAATATGTATTCATGTGCAGTCGTGCAGCGGTCAAGGCATGACTCTGGCATTGGGTTCGGTTTATGCCATATGATGTCTCGGCGCAGGTACCATCCGGCGTCAATCAATGCCAATGTCAAGCGCCAAGGCATACCAACCAAGCTTTTGTTTTTGAAGCTGTCACCCATATTCACCCAGCAGGTGCCATCTTGGCGCAGCACACGCCGCACTTCCTCGAAGACTTCGACCATCGTGGCAATGAACTCTGCCGGTGCCGACTCAAGCCCGATTTGCCCCTCAGCGCCGTAGTCACGCAAACCCCAATACGGTGGGCTGGTCACAACGCAATGAACTGAGTTATCCGCCAGCATGCGAAGCTGTTCGCGGACATCGCCTACCATGATTTTTATCATGCGTCCACCCTATTCAAATATTCCGGCACGGCGCGCAAGCTGGATAAATGCACTTGCAGCTTGGAGTGCCACAACTCCGTTTCCAACTTGACGCAATTGGTCAGAGCGGGATTCGTCCACCACATGGGCCATCCCATTAACCAGCATCCGAAGGCCGGATTCAATTGCCGGCGCAAGGTGCGGACTGTCGGCGATAATTCCTGCCCAGTCAGTGCTGAGAGGGCCGGGCGCGAAAAGTTGAGCACCTGCCTGCCCAAAAGGCAGTTCTCCGGCACGTTCTCCATGCTCGATGCGCCATCCTTGTAATCCCTGGCTGTCGGCGTCCCCCATGATCCAGCTTGCGTCTGCAGGTTCGGCGCTCCCGTCTTGCCCGGTGATTGGCCTGCTCCGGTTGAGCAATTGGCATGCGGCGTTGCCCAGTGCTGCGCCGCACTCACCAGCCCATTGCGCAGATCGTTTGCTACCTTGCCGCGCTTCTCCGAATCGTTCGCCCTTGCGGTGGGCCAGGATGAAGACTCGCTCACGTTGGTGAGAGGCTCCAACGCCGGACGCGCGCAACACTCCCCATTCGACATCGAACCCCATGCAGGCCAGCGTTCCGATGGCCGCTTCGAACCCGCCGCTGGAAAGTAATCCCCTGACGTTTTCGAGAAAAACGAGCCGAGGAAATACGTCGCGAATGATTGTTCCGATCGCGGGCCAGATCCAGCGTTCGTCTTCGGTTCCTTTGCGTTTTCCTGCCATGCTGTGCGGCTGGCATGGGAATCCGGCAGTGATGCAATCCACCTTTCCGCGCCAAGCGCGGCCGTCAAAGGTGAGCAAGTCAGACCAGATAGGCGCCGGATCGATGGCATTCGCTTCCATGAGCGCAACAAGCTGGCCGGCTGCAGGGGCTTCCCTTTCAACGTGACACACGGTGCGGTGTTCGAGTCCAAAAAACTCGCATGCGGCTCTGACGCCTTCGGAGAGCATTCCAACTCCGGAACAGAGGGCGAGTTCACTGATGGGATGTATAGCCATGTCATGCGAACCCAATCAACAGTTGGTCGATGACGCGCTCGATGTCGTCTTTTGTGTAGTTTGTGAGAATGCGCGAGAGAATGACGCCAATGGTTGCGTCGTACAGCGATGAGAATTCATCTTCCGACATGCGAGAAAATGAAATACTCTTGGCGGTCAGGCGAACGTCGCCCTTCAGTGTTATTGAGGTATCGTAATAGCCGGCTAAAATAACGATGTCGCGGCGAAACTGGTCAAACTGCTTACAGACCTTTTGGCCTTTGTATTCCTTCGTTACCGGCTCCCATGCGTCAAATGCGAAGTTGAGCAGGGCAAAATACTTGCGGTGGAATTTAGGATTCCGATTGAGTTTTACGGACGCGGTAACGCCTGCGCCCAATTTGAGTTTTGAGATAAATTCTTGAGCTTGTGGATCAACGGGTATCAGCGTCCCGTTTGACGCTTTGGCGAGGACGATATCCGTCATGGTTCAGCCCTCGCTTTAAAGCACGCGGCACAAAGCCCGTCTTGTTGAACGATCCACTTAGCCTTTATCTGCGCACCGCAACCTGTCACGCATTTCTTGTGACGATGTTCGAGCCAGATAAGGCTTTGTGTCGCGCGGCTGAATTGCTCGCTGTTGGCGCGAGAGTTGCTGAAGGCGCTCATGAGAACATGCTCCCTTGTTCTTGCTTCGGTGCTGGATCAAATAATGTCTGTTGGCGCTGCGCGTTGGTGATGCGCTCTACGGCGATATCGAAATACTTTCGTTCTCTTTCGATGCCGATGAACTTGCGACCTAATTGGATGGCTGCCACGCCTGTGGTGCCGCTGCCCATGAAGGGATCGAGTATGGTTCCAGCTGTCCACTCAACGAAAAACATCATTAGATGAACTGGTTTCTCTGTCGGATGAAACTCGTTACCAGTACGAGCGGCATGAATCACATCTGCTGGGCGAGATTTTGGGAAGCTGTGATTTGACCCAGGATAGAACAGGGCGATTTCCGTCTGTCTTGCGTGCTCATGCTGGAGGTCGCCCATTGACCAATTATTTTTCACCCATGTAACACAGCTTTTCGGCTTTTTTACATCTTGCAGGTTGTCCCATCTGCAGAAAATATATTTACTGTGCGCCGCGTCAATTTTGCACGCCCACTTCAATAGGTCTGTTGAGTCGTCGTTTGCAATCTTTAGATGCTTTTCATTCCTGTAATTGGACTGAAATTCCATTCCATAGGGAGGATCTGTGATAACTGCATCCACCTTGCCAAGCGTCGGCAGGATGATTTCGCAGTCACCGCAATATAGCGTTGCGTCGCCGATGGTTACTTTGTCTAAGGCGCTCATGGCATCACCTCCGGCAAGTTTTGCGGATCGAGCAGCTTGCCAACTTGCTCGTCTGCCCATACATCATCCGACCGAGATGGCTTGCGTCGAATATAGTTTGGCCTCGCATGAGTCTTCTCGCCATTAGCCCATAGCACTAAATAATTAATACTGAACATCACCGATCCATCAGGGCGCACCCCGGGACGCAAAGCTAAGCCACCAGCAATTTCACCTTCCATGCCATTGAATCGAGTGGTTACAAGATTGTTCTGACCGATGACGACGTCGCCGAGTTTGAATGTCATGGCTGCACCCGCTTGGCCAGCTCTGGATAGTGCTGCGCGAATGTCCAGCGGAAGGGGTGGAGCAGCATTGCGGCATATGACGGGCCGTCGTCATGCGCCTGCATATCCTCAAGTGCACATTCCATGCGCGCAAAAAACGTCATGAAGTTTTTAATTGCGAACGCAACCCAAACAAACACGAGAAAAAGTTCAAGCATCATCAATCCTCCAGCAAGGCAGCAATCGCAGCAATCAGAGCGCCGAATATCACGAGCGTGATTGCATGCTCGTATTGATCGGCTGTTTTATTGCCGAGACTGTGCAAATATGGAGCTAGAAAAAAGTAATGGAGTGCGGCCATGACGACCGGGACGAGGAGAATTGCAATGCGTGTGATGATGCGTTTTTTGTTTTTCATTTGCGGACCTTTTTTGTTTTGTCTTAGTTGAGTGCTTGGCGAATGTGTTTGCGCCGTCACAAATGGCCTCCACGAAATCTCTCCGGACTCGTCCCGCTGCTGTAGCGCGTAATGTCATGCGCAGGCCCAGCGTCGTTGCGACGTGCAATGGCCGATGGGATGTACTTGGCGCTTAATGCTGGCGATGCGAATACGTTTGTCTGCCGAGGCTGGACAATCGGGAGTCGGTCAGCTGGCACCTCTTCCTCCTCGATCTCTCCGAGAGAATCGAAATAATCATTGACCGCTGGAGATAGCGAATACCTGCCGCCAGCAAAAACGAGGTTGCCCAGCTTGATTTGGCGCTCATACCACATGCGCACATCGACAGGCCTGCCGCCGAGCCGCCTATGCGCGACAAGACCAGCCTCAATCGTGACCGCTCCAAGCTTACGAATATCTTTCAGGCGCTCGTATGCTTGAGTTTCTTTATGGGGGATTTTCACGATTAGTCTCCGGACGTGGACAATGGATCAGCTAGTCGATAAGTGGCCGGGTCGTTTGCCCTTCTTCCGCGCGTCATCGTTACCCTCTCTTCAGCAACAAGCGAACGCAAAAGGGCTTTTACCGTCGTTCTTTGGTAGCCAATTTGCATTCCGATGTCGGCGCTTATAGCCGGACCTTCCGCGAGAATCTGAAGGATTTTCGATTTGACGAGCTCGGCGCTGGCTATTGATCTTTCCATGTGCTTCGTTTCTGGCTTGTATTGGCCTGCGATTTGCAGGGTCTGTAGAGTGAATTCCATCGGCGTCATGCGCCGCTCAGTTTTTATGACGCCGATCTCTTCCATCATTTCCCCTTTTCGCTTGCGAACTTTTCAGCCTCACTGCGCAAATCCCTTATTGCCTGTCGATGCGCTGCGTTTGCTTTATTTAAGGCATTAAGCAAAATTTCAGAGGGACCATTTGCTCTTGCTTCGGCCTTGGCCTCGTCCAATATTTGAATCGTTTTAAGCCAAGCACCAACTCGATTCATCACACGCTGGTTTGCGTCCATGTAATCCCCCCATAGTTAAGATCCTCAAAGACGGCGGCGCATATGATTCGCTGCTCCATGCTTGACTTGGCCGTAGCTGCGGCCCGAGTACGAGTTGGCCAAGTTATGTCCACAACTTGGCAATTCCCGATTCGCTGACTGGCGGCTAAGCTTCTGTTTCTCCGTCCAGTCCTTGGCGATCACGAAAAGAACAGTGCTCATCGATGTTTCGTTTTTCTCGCACTCCTCTTTAAATTCAAGGAACGGGGCTGGGCTGAACATGGCTTTTACTGCGATGTCACGTGTGTTTTTGATGCGTTTCATTTTGGTTTCCTAGTGTTAGTGGTTCTTGTGGCTCAGGACTTCGGTGTTAAAAAGTGCTACGGGTGGTACGGGTGAAGCAATTTCAAAAATTAGGCGGGACGTCCCGATGCTTTAAGATTGCGGTCCCTTAACAACAATCAACAAAAGGACATCCCATGGCTTTTACAAAAGGCACTTCAGCTCAAAAAGCAATCGATCTCGTTACGGTCGCCTTGACAAGTGGGTCAATAAAGCTTCTCGGCCCGACAAGCACTAGAGAGGCAAAAGAATCTGCTACTGCCGATGCTCTGTACTTGGAAACTCTTCTCGCTGACTTGTCGAAGGCAATTCAAGTGATGGGGGACTAGCGTCATAAAATGCCGCCAAGCCTGCTTTGAAGGCTTGTGCGGCAGTTACGGCAGTTGCGACAACGGTCGAATCATCGAAGCCTTCCTGCTGGGCACACTTGATTGATTCCGCCAAAATTGCGCACAACGTTTCGTGTTGGTTCATTTCGGTATTCCTTTTTGAGAGGCGGTTAGGCGCTGTTGGTTTGTCATATCAAGGCTTGCCCTCTTCCCCATAATTGGGCGAGGTGTTGCATTGTGCTATTGTTAACCTGTGCTTTTTGGCAAGTTTGCGGAGGCCTTTAACCACCTTCCATGAAGGGCGGATTTTTCCAGTCTTGCCGTTTGCCATGTCACTGATCGCGGCCTGACTGCAACCAATCGAGGTTCCGATCTCGGTTTGGGTCATGCCGATCTTTTTCAGGTCAGAAAGAATGTTTTTAATGTCCATAGATAATAATATAAGTGTTCCGATATGCAATGTCAATAAGTTTTCCGATGAGGAATTGCATAACAATTCCGATATGTCTATCGGGGAACGTGTGCGCGAAGCGCGAAAAGAGGCCGGCCTTACTCAAAAACAATTGGCGGATAAAGTTGGAGTCAGCCAGCCGGCACTATCAGAACTTGAAAATGGAGATTCATATGGGACCACGAAGCTGGCAGCAATGGCTTCCGCCCTCAACGTCAGTGCGCTATGGCTGGAAACTGGTCGTGGACCAAGGCGGCAAGTTGGCATAGTTTCATCACACCAACATGGCGAACAATACGCAGACGAGGGCCGGGTCGTAGTGAGACTGCGCACTTCATCGCCTGAGCCAGAGGGGATTGAAATACCTCAATACAACGGCGTCGGCGGCAGTATGGGTAATGGGCTAATTCTGCGAGATCAGCCAGGGGAAATATATGGCTGGCGAGTTGATGCAGACTGGATAACAAAAAACGTAAAGAGCCACACAGGGGCCGGCAATCTGCGGATCGTTACTGGCTTCGGCGATTCCATGCGACCACTTTTTAACCCGGGCGATCCTCTATTGGTAGACGCTGGCGTTAAGGCTGTTGAGTTTGATTCGATCTATTTCTTCCGCATTGGCGACGAAGGATTTATCAAGCGCCTGCAACGCGTGCCCGGTCAAGGACTGGTTGCCATTTCAGAGAATAAAAGCTACCGGGATTGGGTCATTACGGCTGATATGGATTTTGAGGTGTTCGCACGCGTGATAAAGGTATGGTGCGGTTCTGATTTTTAAGGTGAAACTTGGAAAGTCGCTGCAATCACATAAAGATAACCGCGAAGGCTAAACATGAAGTACATAACTATATTAATATTGTTTTTTTTGCACCTTGCCGCCCATGCGCAACTAGATGTTTATTTGTGTACGAGTGCCAACGGGAATAAGGAATACAAAACCACTGGCAATACAAATGGCTGCGAGAAAGTTGATTTGCCAGGGGTCACTCTTTCAAAAAATTGGGTTTATATCGACAAAATAAAAGATAGCATGACCACTTACGTCGATAAAGAAACTTTCATAATTGGCAAAGAATTTAGAAAAGCATGGGTTCTTAGAAATTTTCACGCAGGGCAATCAACGAAAACACTTGAGTTGTTTAAATGTTCAACCAAAGAATCCGCTGTTGCGCGCGTCATTGAATATACCGGCAGCAATGGCGCTGGAGATCCGAAAATATTAATTGATCTACCGGCGGGGGAAGCCGTATTTACCGAGGTTGCGCCAAATAGCATAGGCGCTTTCACACTCAAACAAATTTGCGAAATCCGCTGCACAGCAAAAGGGTGCTTCTGAAAGACTTTACGGACGGTGAGCTAATCCAGGAACTCATCAACCGCTGGGGCCGGGATAAAGTTTTCATCCGGCTGGGTGAGCCAGAGAAATAAAGGCGCAACGGCACGCCACTTTGCCGATTCAAGGGAATAAAAATGAAGAATATTGCCGCCATAGGCGCGTTGCTGCTTGTGTCATCGTCCGCGTTTTCTGGAGATGCATGGGTTGATGGGCATACGCGCAAGGATGGAACATATGTTGCGGGGCACCACCGATCGACGCCGGACAACACCACATCCAACAACTACAGCACGCGCGGCAATACCAACCCTTACACCGGCCAGCAAGGAACAGTTGACCCGTTCAAGCCGCAGGAGCCGCGGGCCTTCCAGCCGCAGCAGTCTGACCCGTTTCAGCCGTCATCACAGCAACGGCAGAATTGCAGCAAAGACCTTTATGGTAATGTCAATTGCTATTGATTCAGCCGGCCATGGCGGCACGGGCGGTACTTGCCACCCTCCTGCTTGCCGTCCCGTTGTTGGCCGGCGCCAAACAGCCCCGCAGCGCAGCCGCTAAAGCCGAGTTCCAGCGTGTGAATCCCTGCCCGTCTACTGGGGAGAGGCGCGGCAAGTGTCCGGGATGGGTGAAGGATCATAAAACCGCCCTCGACTGCGCTAAAACGCAAGAGGAACGCAAATCTCTCGATGTCGCATCAAATCTGCAATGGCAAACGGTAGCCGATGCCAAGGCGAAAGATAGATGGGAGCGGAGGGCGTGCCCATAATAGGTAGAGCAAAAGCGGCGGACGTTACGAGATCCTGAACGAGCGCAAGCGGTATGGGTGTTGATGATTCAAGAAATACTCCATTGTTAGGCAATAAATTGATGTGAGATAAGTTGAGACAATCCAGCCCTTGACCTCGGTTGAAATTACATAATTCCGCTATATAATAAAAAAGACATACAATGACATTTAATCTATTTGACTACTTGGATGCCAATGGGGAAAACGTTTTCGCAAGCTGGACTCGCGATCTACAGAAGCAGCAACAGGCAAAGATGAACGCGAAGATAGATATGCTCGAGCTTTACGGTGAAACATTGGTTCCCCATGTCCTGACAGATACTCCCGTGCCAGGCATACGCAAGCTAAGAGTAAAAGGAAACGTCCAGTTGAGGCCATTGTTGTGCCGCGGCCCTCACGATGTGGCAAACGAATATACGTTCTTGATGGGCGCTACCGAACGCGACAGTCAATACAATCCGAGTAGCGCCCCGGAAACAGCAGACGCCAGACGCGCAGCCGTGGCGCAGGATAAAAGAAGGAGATGCAAGCATGAGCGAATTAGTTGAAACATTGCTGACCGAATTCACCGACAGAGAATATGCGCACGCATATCTCGAAGAGAATTCAAACTTACGCATCGCGGCGCAGGTGCGGGCTATGCGCATCAATAGAGGCTGGTCGCAGCAAGAGCTGGCTGAAAAATCGTCGATGAGGCAGGAGCGAATCTCTAAGATCGAGATGGGCGACTTTGATTCGCTCACCCTCAAGACTTTAAGGCGACTATCCGAGGCATTCGACGTTCACCTTTCCGTCCAATTCTCTTCGGTCCATACTGCGATTGTCGATTTCATGTCACTCTCAGAAGATACACTTGTGTGCGAGGATCGTGAAACATCGCTAGAGAACCTATCGCTGGCAAGATCGATAGCTTGCTCAATCGTCACACCAACAACACCGAACGCTGTTAGGGAGTTTACCGTAGGGGCGGCTTCAATTGCTGCCTATTCAGCGACTCGGCAGCATCAGACTGCAATAAGCCCCCCTGACTTTAAGTTAACAATTATTGAATAATCGTTATAAAAATGACCAAAAAATCGATAAGCGCCATTTACTGCGATGACATTCGCCCTGAATTGGGCGGCAAAACATCGTTCATGGGGGTGTATAACGATGACATAGCTTTCCCGCAGTTTCCTTCTACCCTGCAGAAGTTATGCGCTCACGTAAAGCTCAGGATGCCTTATGTCGAGCCACCAAAACATGAAGTTCGTATCGTTCTTCTAAATGGCGAGCAGGTGCTGGCGGAGGCGAAGATTGACGAAGCGGCACTAGAAGCAGCCCCCATGCCGATGCCGGACGAAAAGATTGCAGCTGAAGATAGAAGCCTCGTGCTAGCCATGGTGTTTGTGATTTCCCCATTTCAAGTCGATGGCCCGATGATCATACGTCTGCGAGCTTACGTAGATGGCGAGGAAGTCAAGGGAAACGGGCTGAGAATACGGGCGGCCACAGCAGAAGAGCTTAAGACATTGGAGCCTGCCGTTAAATAAGCATTGGCTTAGCCATCACCATCCAAGCCCGCCACGTGCGGGCTTTTTAACGCCTACTTAACCCACGGCGGCCCGTCGTCATTCAACCCGCTTGATTCGCCCTCCCTGCTCACCTTTTCTACCGCCGATCTCAGCGCATTTACCGCCGATAGGATCTGCGCAACATCGTCGCCGTTGTATTGCAGCAATGATCGTGCAGCCTTATACACATGGCGCAGCATTTCAACCTCTGAATCATCCTGCCGGCGCACCGTTTTTTCTTTCGGCATAGCAGCCGGCAATTTCTCACCAGAAGCCGCAGCAATCCCGCGCCGAATTCTCAATGCGGAGGCTGAAGAATTCTCACCAAAAGCGGCTTGCAGCTTACCCAGAATCTCTGGCGTGAGTTCTATGGACGCATATTTAATCGGCCAGCCAGATGGGGGCGGGGTAAGGGATTTTGAATATCGTCGCCTCTTTTCGGGTCAATGTTTTTGCAACACCCTTCGCGGCCAAATATTCTGGGAATCTCATTTTGTCCTCGTGTGCTTATGGTGGATTAATTAAATATCTCTGTTGTTTTTAATATTTCACCAAAACGCCCCCTACCCCTGAGACAGGGAAAGAGAGGTTCGGCTTCACCCCGCACTAAAGCGGTCTCCATCCAGCTAACGATCATTGTCGTTACGCCCTAGGCCGATGGATTTACGCCAGCCCACGGATTGTTAAGGATTTGCACCCGGCGCGATATTCTGCCCTTACCGTTACCCTGTTCTGCCATGTCCCCCGAGGTGCGGGTTTGTCCTGACGCGTGGCTGACGTTGAAGCTATGCATTCCCCTGCAGGCTTTCCTCTAATCGGAAACTTTATGGCGCGGCTAGATTTGGTCCGCGCCTCCGGTATTCGTCGCTCAATTTCTAGCGAGTGAACATATTTTACATCTTTTGAAATAAAAATATAGGAATACTTATTGACATTGAATATCAGTATTCCTATAATCATTCCATCGAACAAACATTCCAAGCAAGCAAACAAGGAGCCGAAATGATCACAGCAGGATCGCCGCAAGAATCGCAGAAGAATGATGTCATCAAGGTCTACAAGGGCTTTGAGCAGGACTGGACATGCCGTGGATATCAATTCGCTGTCGGTCAAACATATACGCACGATGGCGTCGCTGAGCTTTGCAATTCCGGCTTTCATGCTTGTGAGTACCCGTTAGATATTTTCAAATACTACCCTCCAACCGGTCAGATTGCAGAGTGCGAGCTGTCGGGCCTTGATGAAAAACGTAGTGATGACTCTAAGCGCGCAGGGAATGTAATTAGCATAAAAGCGTCATTGACCATCCCAATGCTTATTTCCGCCGCAATTGAATTTGTCACAACTCGATGCAGCCCTGCGACATCAAAGCATGTAGACGCGGACCGGTCTGCATCCAGCGCAACGGGAGACCGGTCTGCATCCAGCGCAACGGGAGACCGGTCTGCATCCAGCGCAACGGGATACCAGTCTGCATCCAGCGCAACGGGA